>CAXTCQ010000001.1:0-138987 GCA_964242965.1 uncultured Calothrix sp.
CGCAGCGCTTTCTGGTGCGGCTGTTGCAACGGCGGGAACTATTGGTTTTATCGGGCTAATTGCTCCCCATATTGCACGTCAATTAGTAGGTGTAAATCATCAGGGGTTGATTCCAGTAGCGGGAATTATAGGAGCAATGATTGTAGTTATTGCTGATTTGTTGGGAAGGGTTTTATTTGCACCTGTGGAACTTCCCTGTGGAATTATTACTGCTGTGATTGGTGCGCCTTATTTTATTTATTTGTTAGTGAAAAGTCGTAAAAAATAACTTTATACAATTTTAGATTTTAGTTTTAATAAATAAAAAGCTCACGCAGAGACGCAGAGGTGCAGAGCAAATAATTATTAATATGCTAAAAAACGAAGTATATAACAAAACGTAAAATCACCCAAAACCTTCTTCCCCACTCCCTACTTAGTTGACAAATTAAACAATCAAAATGCTATCAAATACTCAAAGCCACCACCAACTATCAGCTAATAACCTCACATTAGGCTACGATGGGACAACAATAATTAAAAATCTCGATCTAACCATACCCACAAGGAAAATAACTGCTTTAGTTGGTGCTAACGGTTGCGGTAAATCTACACTACTACGGGGTTTAGCAAGATTGTTAAAGCCCAGTAAAGGGACTGTTTATTTAGATGCAGCAGATGCATTTAAACTATCAACAAAAGATGTCGCCAAAAAATTAGGAATTCTCACCCAAGGACCAGTTCCACCAGAAGGTTTAACGGTAAGAGACTTAGTAGCCTGCGGACGTTACCCTTATCAGAATTGGTTGCAACAGTGGACGAAAGAAGATGAGCGTTTAGTCGAGATTGCCTTAGAAACTACTGGAATGAAAGAATTAGCAGAAAAAGAGTTAGATACCCTTTCTGGAGGACAGCGACAACGCGCTTGGATTGCAATGGCTTTGGCTCAAGATACAGATATTTTACTGTTAGACGAACCAACTACTTTTTTAGATTTGGCGCATCAAATTGAGGTTTTAGATTTGTTGTGGGAGTTGACTCAAAATCACGGAAGAACTTTGGTGATGGTGTTGCACGATTTGAATCAAGCTTGTCGTTATGCTGATTATTTAGTTGCTGTGAAAGAAGGTCGAGTTTTTGCTGTTGGGGAACCTCATTTGGTGATGAATGAGGAGATGGTAAGGGAAGTTTTTGGATTAGAGTGTCGGGTTGTCCCCGATCCAGTTTCAGGGACACCTATGTGTGTTCCAATTGGGAGAAAGAAAAGGGTATCATAAAGGGGTTGTTGTGCAGAAGAAAATTCTCGAAATTTTACAGCCTGCGATCGCAGTCCAAATTCCCCCTGTAATTAAGTAGTTTGGCTCAAATAAACCTAACTATGTAACGAAATGTAAAATGCTCGAAACCCTCGTCATTGCTTCACTTCGCTTCGCTCCGTTCGTAATGACATAGTTATAAATTTTCCTACCCACCTACTTATTGATTAAAATATTGTTAGTCAAGTCGTAAGGAACGTAAATTTAATAACTTGCAATTCTGATTGAACTTGGAATGGTGCGTTACGCTACGCTAACACACTCTACTTTTGCACTTTATTTAATCCATATTCCTAAGTAAAGTAGGGCAACTAGCAGGTACAATCTCATAAGACACTTTTAAAGTAGGGGACAGCCGTAGGTTCTATATGTGCCGGACGAATTAAATGAGAGTGACAGTTTTAGGCTTCATGCAAAATCGATTCAGGGATGGCGATATTGTCGAGATGATTTTGGCTGGTATTTTCCTTTAGACAAAGCTGTGGAAGCATTAAATATATTGCATCAAGGATATGAGACTGAACCGAAATTAGAGAGCGCGATAGCGCAAGCGCTCACTAGTCAGTTCGCTCTCATCAAGCAGCGATAAGCCGAGCTTTTATCTAAGTCTGGGTGGCAAAATTAAATGCGAACTTCTAGTCGGAAATCTCATACTTAGTCAAAAATTTGATATTTGCTTTTATTTATTTTCAGTCCGTTTTGAAAACTACTATCACTTGTTATGCATTAACTGCTACTCTGGAGACAGTAATTTATTGATTTAGGGATAGTACATTGATACTCAATAAACTTTTTGCAGTAGGGGTGTAATTATGTAACCCTAGCTGTAGTTTTTAGTGTTTTCAGTGGATAGATTATTGGAGGTGTTCGTTTTTAGTACCACATTAACCACGTAACTACAGAGAACAAACAGTCGTGACAACAACATCAAAATCTCCTAGAATATCTCTCAAACGTAGGAATTCAACCCATCCTTTACAACGCTTGCTAAACTATGGAAGCCGATATCTTAGACAAATTAGGCAAGCAACATTATTTTCTATCATAAATACTATTTTAGACTTAGCACCACCGTGGTTAGTTGGTATTGCGGTGGATATTCTTGTGAAGCAGCAAGATTCTGTAATTGCGAAATTGGGTGTAAAAGATATATTTTGGCAATTTTTACTGCTTTCCGGAGTGACCATCATTATCTGGATACTAGAATCAACTTTTGAGTACGCATATGATCGGCTTTGGCGTAATTTAGCCCAAAATATTCAGCATAATTTGCGCTTGGATGCCTACAATCATGTACAAAAATTAGATTCAGCTTACTTTGAAGAAAGCAGTACAGGTGGTTTGATGTCAATTTTAAATGATGATATCAACCAACTAGAAGATTTTTTGAATTATGGAACTCATGAAATTATCAACATTAGCACCTCAATCATCATTTTAATTAGTGGTGCAATATTAATTTTACCTCCCTCTATTACCCTAACAGCAATGTTGCCAATACCATTTATTGTTTTGGGTTCTTTTACTTATCAAAAGCGTCTGGAATCCCGTTATGCTGAGGTTCGGGAAAGGGTCAGTTTTTTGAACTCACGACTAGCTAATAATCTCAGTGGGATTAACACAATAAAGAGTTTCACTGCTGAAGATTATGAAAGCGCTAGATTGGCAGGAGAAAGTGAAGCATATAGAAAAAGTAACGCCAAAGCAATTAAACTTTCTGCTGCATTTCTTCCCTTAATTAGGATGTTAGTTTTAGTCGGGTTCACAGCCATACTATTTTGGGGAGGGATGGCAACATACGCTGGTAAGATATCTATTGGTAATTACAGTGTTTTACTTGTTTTAGTACAGAGAATGTTGTGGCCTTTAGTATCATTAGGAGAAGTCTTTGACAAATATCAAAGGTCAATGGCTTCTACAAATCGTGTCATGGATTTATTAGATACTCCCATCAACATTACTACGGGAGATATATCTTTACCTATTGATATAAGTGGGGAAATTGACTTCAAGCAAGTTACCTTTGCTTATCAAGATAGAGAACCAGTCATTAAAAAGTTATCTTTACATATTCCCGCAGGAAAAACTATTGCTATTGTTGGTTCTACAGGTTCAGGAAAAAGCACTTTAGTTAAATTATTATTGCGATTTTATGATATATCTTCTGGAACGATCGCTATTGATGGTATTAATATCCAAAAATTAAATTTACGCGATTTGCGTCGCAGTATTGGCTTAGTAAATCAGGATGTATTTTTATTTCATGGTACGGTTGCTGAAAATATCGCCTATGGTTCTTTTGATGCTACCGATGGACAAATAATTGAAGCTGCGACTCGTGCCGAAGCTCATGATTTTATTATGCGACTTCCTCAAGGATATGAGACAATAGTCGGGGAACGAGGTCAAAAATTATCTGGTGGACAACGGCAAAGAATTGCCATAGCTAGGGCTGTTTTGAAAAATCCACCTATCTTAGTATTGGATGAAGCTACATCAGCGGTGGATAATGAAACTGAAGCTGCGATTCAGCGCTCTTTGGAACGGATTATTGTGAATAGAACAACAATAGCGATCGCCCATCGTCTTTCCACTATCCGCAATGCTGATTGCATTTATGTGATGGAACATGGAGAATTAGTTGAGTCGGGAACCCATGAAGAATTGTTGGGTAAGAACGGGATTTATGCTAATTTGTGGCAGGTGCAGTCGGGGGTGAGATGAAAAGCGTTGTTGAATTTGGGTACGAATTATTATTTTTGGTGTATCACACAAAGATACAAAGAACAAATAAATTATCCAATTATCTGCAAATTTTGGAGCTAGATATACAAACACATGAAAAGCTCGCGTTATCCGCCTAAATAAATCGTCCTTCCATTGGTTGTGTTGAGGTACTTAAAAACGATTATTCGATTAGTTCGCAGAAATGCCAACATTGAAGCTGGTAATTACTTACTTCTACTGCTAAAGCTGCTATGTAATCAGGAGCGGGAGTGATTTCCTGAAGTAACCAACGGCTAGCTTCTTGTTCATCCCATGTAGTATTTAGTAAAGCTGCTAGTTCTCCTGGTTTAAAAGAAACATCAAACTCGTTTAAAGGAAGTGAAAGACCCATACCTTTTGCTTTTATGTAAGCTTCTTTGCGCGTCCAACAATTAAAAAATGCCTCTTGCTTGACAGAAGTAGGTAGTGAACGCCAAACAGCCTTTTCTGTTGGCGAAAAAAATCTTTTAGCAATTTCTTCATAGTCAAAATTGGTGCGGATATATTCAATATCCACACCAATATCCCGATTTTGAGCCACCGCTATTAAGGCAAGTCCGTATGAATGAGATAAATTAAAATTAATTGATTGAGTTGTGTCACTTGAGTACAACGCTGGCTTGCCATATTGATTATATAAAAATTTTAATTCTTCAGGTTTTTTATCTAGGTAATGACTGAGAATTATCCTAAGCGTACCGCGCGCAACAATATATTTTGCACTGTCCTTTTCAAAGCGAAAACGTGCAGCTTTTGAGCATTCATCAGCACTCAAAAGTAGCTGCAACTTTTTGACAATAGAATCTTCTGTGTCAATAAAAACACGCCAAACATGAACTTCCTGACTTGATAATTTCAAGTTAAGTGGTGGTTGAAACCAAGAATTAACAGCTTTGCTCATCAGTTAACTTTTATTAATGACTATGTACAAGTTGACGCCTTCATGGATTTAGCTAAGGTTTTAAGTAAAAGTGCTTGGGCTGAGTGTATGAAAAAGTGGTCGCCAGGAAACATCTGTAACGAGAAAGAAGCCTTTGTATGCTCTCGCCATCCTTGGAGTTCTTCAAGACTGACTTCTTGGTCTTGTAAGCCACCAAAAGTAGTAATTGGACATTCAAGTGGCACTGACGAAGTGTATATATAAGTTTCTAAAACTGCAAAATCTGCTCGTAGGATAGGGGTGAGCAGTTGCATTAATTCAGTATTCTCCAATACGTTTGCAGGTGTACCATTGAGACGACGAAGTTCTTCTTTAAAAGCTGGTTCTGGTAAATCATAAATAGGTGGTTTTTTCTCAGGTATTTGAGGCGCCCGACGACCAGATATAAAAAGGTGGGCTGGGTTAATGCGATACTCTTTGCGAAGTTGACGGGCAAGCTCAAAACTAACCAGTCCACCCATACTATGACCAAAAAAGGCAAATGGTTTGTCTAAGTAAGAGAGAAGAGCAGGAGCAATAGCCTTGACAAGAGGTTCAAGTCGATTAAATGACGCCAGTTTCATTTGGATTCCACGTCCGGGAAGCTCAATGGCGCAAACTTCAATATTTGGCGCCAACAATTCTGACCAAGTGCGAAAAATTAACGAACTACCGCCCGCATAGGGAAAGCAGAATAGACGTATTGAAGCTTGAGGATTTGGTTTGGGACAGGTTACCCAGGAGGTCAAAGTTGGCATGGTTATTATACTTTAAATCTAATCAATCATAAAGAACCAGTCATTTTCTGATTCTGAATCTTGTTGTAGAACAATACTTACTGTGCGAATGTCGATTGGGATGCCGAGCGTCAGTCGGCGCGTTGAGAGCGCCTCAGAGAGTAGCGTTCTAGCTTTATGCGGAACCTAACGTGACTTTATTGATATTATTTTTACTTAACGAATCTAGCCCACACTCAAGTTATTTGGCTTAAGTTAAGTCGCATTCCACCCTATCGCCGAATGGCACTGAAGCAGATTTAAAAAATCTGATCGTAGGTTGGGTGGAGGAACGGAACCCAACAGCCTACGATTATTTATGTTGGGTTCCGCAAAGCCTCCACCCAACCTACAGTTGATTCGCCAAAAAATTTTGTAGTGGTTGCAAGTCATGTTTTATCGAGCATCTATTACTTTAACAATAATTCGCAACTTTAGTAATATGCCAGGTATTGCTACAATTTATCAAGAAACTATGACTTATCAGCTTTGCCTATTGCTCACTAATTTATATCTTTAGATAGATGATTAAGTGTCTCATTTCCCAACATTTTACCTAAATACAGATATTTTAGTTTTGCATGAGACTACATCAATTTAGTATTATCTTGCACGAACCTATAATCAGGGAAGCTACTTCGGCTTTCTGAAACACTTTTAGGCTAAGTATATTAATTCATCGCATAGTCTTTTGTCTATGTGGCAAATAAACACGCGGTTTAAGAAAAATTGCTCCTTGGCATCGGTCTAATTGAAATAAATTATTGCTTGTCTTGTGTTTGGCGCTACTTCGTAATATAGTTAATTCTATTAAATTAAATGATAATTGCTTTCGTTAATCTTCTTGTATCTTTGGGTATAAGCAGGTATTTTTATTGAGTGTGAGGAAATTAATGAAGTTAGATCAAGTGTTTCAAAGCCTGCTGCTGACAGGTGCGGTTGTTGTTTTTATCAGCACTCCCGCGACATGTGAAGAAGTACGAAAAGATGTTCAGGGCAAATCTTCAACTGCGGCGGTGGGAAAATTTACGTTAGATAAAAAGGTTGCAGTTACAGATCTAAAATTTGCGCTTACTAAATCTCCGGTATTAACTCCCAGTAACAA
Organism: uncultured Calothrix sp.; assembly: GCA_964242965.1. Classification (GTDB taxonomy): domain Bacteria; phylum Cyanobacteriota; class Cyanobacteriia; order Cyanobacteriales; family Nostocaceae; genus JANNFJ01. Next base: position 6,862 of record CAXTCQ010000001.1, read on the forward strand.
GAAACCCCGACTCAAAGAAGATAAAATTGTAAGCTCACTGCGGAGAGCAAAGTTAGATAACGCAAGTAAAAATATTTCTCAACTGAGTGAAATACAATTTCCTGCTACTAGCGCCCGGATGCTTGTGCAGGCGCCGGCACCAACTAACCCCACGAACGTCCCGCCTTCGGAAGGGGGGAAACAGGAGGGTCAAGTTGTACCAATTACTGGAGTAAAGGCAAATCCCACCGACAAAGGTGTGGAAATAATTTTACAGACAACTCAAGGGGATCAACTACAAGTAGTAAATCGTAGTACGGGTAATAATTTTATTGCTGATATATCTGGTGGGCAGTTACGTTTACCTAGTGGTGAAGCTTTTACATTTCGTTCTGAAAAGCCGCTCGCAGGAGTTACTGAGATAACAGTTACGAATGTTGATGCAAATACTGTGCGGGTGACGGTGGTCGGTGAGGCAAGTCAGCCAACGGTTGAGCTGTTTGATGATGATGCAGGTTTGGTTTTTGGGGTGGCGCCTGCTAAAACCGCGACACAACCCAAACCAGAGGCGCCGCAAGCTACTGAAAAACCAGCAAGTGAGGCGCCGCAAGAAAAACCAGCAGCGCAGCAAGATGACCCGATTGAATTGGTAGTGACGGGTGAGCAGGATGGATATCGGGCGCCGAATGCGAGTACGGCAACGAGGACGGATACCCCGATTCGAGATATTCCCCAGTCGATTCAGGTGGTGCCGCGACAGGTATTAGAAGATCGGGGTGTACGAAGGGAGCTTGAGGCGTTAGAAACTATCAGTGGAGTAGTTGATATTCAGGCTAATTTATTTGATGTTGGGGGTGTCGTAAATATACGAGGATTTCAATCAAACACTCGCCTCCGAAATGGTTTAAACAGCGAAGGTATTTTTTATATCGCCCCTACCCCAATTGGAACAGTTGAGCAAGTAGAGGTACTCAAAGGACCTGCCTCGGTTCTATTTGGAGCGGTAGAGCCAGGTGGAGTCGTTAACTATGTGACTCGGCAACCTCTGGCTGAACCTTACTACAAAATAGGATTAGAAGCAGGAAATTATGGGCTTTATCAACCCAGTATTGATTTATCAGGACCATTAACACAGGATAAAAGTGTCCTTTATCGCCTCATTGCATCCTATCAGGGCGGAGGAAACTACAAAGATGAAGTTCCTGTAGATAACCAGCGTATATCGATCGCACCCTCCATAACATTCAATATTGGAGATCGCACAAACCTAACCCTCTACTACGAGTATGATAAATATCGAACAACTCCTAGCGCTGAACCGCTTCTCAGCGATGGTAGCTTTATCCCCAGAAATGTCTACCCTTTATACTTTTCATCACAAGATATTGAGAGTAACCGCGTTGGTTATAGTCTAAATCACAAATTTAATCAGAGTTGGCAGCTTCGTCATAGTCTTTCGACAACCTTTGCTACATCGTTACTTGCTACACTTGAGTATTCAAACCTATTGGAAGATCGTTTCCTTACAGAGTTTAAAGGGTTTACCTTCCCTGAGAAAAATGAGGTATTTGCAGGACTGATCGATCTGGTTGGAAATTTTAGAACTGGTTCAATCTCTCATCAGCTTGTAGCTGGCTTTGATTTTACCCGTCAATTGACTTATAGCAGTGTTTTTGGTGATAGCTTCGATCTGCCTCCTCTAGATATTTTTAATCCAAATTATGATGTTCCATTGCCAGAGCTTCCCTTTCTCCCCTTTGATTCTCTTAGAATTAACCAATCCTATGGAGTTTACCTTCAAGATCAAATTGCCTTCAGCGATAATCTGAAAATGCTAATTGGTGGTCGCTACGATTGGCTATCCAATGAAAGCGGATCGATTGATGGCGATCGGACATCTCAAAATGATGGCGCCTTTAGCCCCCGCATTGGCTTGGTCTATCAGCCTAGTAAAAATGTTTCACTTTATACTAGCTATAGCCAATCTTTCCGTCCCTCAATAGGACGCAATCCAGATAATGAAACATTTGAACCGACTAGAGGAACTCAATACGAGGTTGGGGTCAAGGCAGATTTTCTCAATGGTAAACTTTCTACAACCCTAGCAGCATATAATCTGACCAAAACTAATGTCTTAACTCCCGATCCCAATCCTGAACTAGCAAGACAAGGTTTCCAAGTGCAAGTTGGGGAACAACGGAGTCGCGGGATTGAGTTAGATGTGACGGGTGAAATTTTACCAGGTTGGCAAGTCATTGCTTCCTATGCATTTACAGATGCGGAAGTAACCGCCGATAGCTCTATTCCTAGTACAGTTGGTCAGCCTCTAAGAGGGGTTCCACAACATCAAGCAAGTCTTTGGAATACCTACACTATCCAGAAAGGAGATTTGCAAGGGCTAGGATTTGGATTGGGATTATTTTACGTTGGCGAGCGTCAAGACAATTTTGGAAACTCAGCCCAATTAGGTAGTTACCTGAGAACAGATGCGGCAGTGTACTATCGCCGAAATAATTTTAATGCAGCGATTAATGTTCGTAACCTGTTCAATATTGATTACGTAAGTTCTCCCAACTTTGGCACACTGTTTATTAATCGAGGAACCCCCCTGACTATTGTTGGCTCTATTAGTTGGGAGATTTAACTTATATGCTGCGCTATATGTGGTGTTCCAAAGCAAGTTATAAACAGGAGGCATAATGATAACTGTCTTACGTGGTTTTATTTCTCCAATAATTTTGGGATTTTTTATAACAGCAACACTTGTAGCTTGTAGCAACATAATAGATTATCGCGTTAAAAGCTCTCAACAGCTAATTGAGAATTGTCGAGTTGTGCAACATAATCTGGGTAAAACCTGTATTCCTCACCATCCCCAACGAATTGTAGCCCTTACAGAAGATGATTTCGCCAATAGTTTAGCCCTAGGCATCAAACCGATCGCAACTGCTTTTGAAGCAGACTATACTCCTCCTCATCTTCAAGATAAAGTGCAGGGGGTCGAATCTGTTGGAAAAGTTGCAAGCCCCAGTTTAGAAAAGATTTTACGACTTAAACCCGATTTAATTCTATCTAACGATTTACACTCTCGAAGTGTCTATAATCAGCTATCCTACATCGCACCCACCGTTGTATTGGATCTACCTTCTAATCAAATCCCTCATCCTTCCCCAAAAGAACTGTTAGAGGAGCTTGCTTATATATTGGGCAAAGAAGATGTCGGTCAGAAATTGATTAATGAATATGATCGACGGATTAAAAAACTTCAGCAAGCCTTGGGCGATCGCCGCCACAGCATGAATGTGTCTATAGCAAGTAATACTTCAGAGTTTAATCTGTGGATAAATGGAGAAAAACATCATTCTGGGATAGTTTTAAGTGATGTTGGGCTGCAACGTCCACCATCACAGAGAGGAGATTTTTTCTATATATATAATATATCTAAAGAGAAGATATCTATGATTGATGGGGATGTTGTTTTCTTTGTGGCTTGGGGTCGTGAAGAAAATTTAGAGGCAGTGGAAAAGGTGAAACAAAAGCCTTTATGGCAAAGACTCAATGCTGTTCAACGCGATCGGGTTTATTTTGTGGGTGGACATTGGCATCATGCAAACATTTTTGCAATTAATCTCATCCTTGATGACCTGGAAAAGTATCTACTCAATACACCTTAAATCCTTAAATCTATGGGCTTCGCCTACAACGGGATTATATTTGCTATGATACGGAGGAGGATAGTAAGCTAGTTGTAAATCTAGTTTAGATGAAATAGAAAAATCTAATATTCGTTTCATAAACTGAGTGCGACGAGAATGATTTTCTAGTCCATTATCTTGATTAATAACTAATTTATTAATATGATTAAATCTATGTTTGACACTTTGCCACCAGTTTTCAAGTAAATCAACAATGCAATCAGCAGTCATTTTTGAAGTCACAAAAAATAGGAATAACTCATCATACTGAGGGAGAAAAATTCCATAAGGAGTGAGAGTTACAGGTTCTGGAAAATCATGGTCTAACGCAATAGTTGGCACACGAGTTTTACCCCCTCGGTCAAACTCACCTACTTTTACTGCCACCTTCGCATCAATCGAAATTCTTAAAGTATTTAGGTCATTATCAGCTTCTTTATTAACTTTTTCCAGTTGTTTGAAAATAGCTTCTGTTTCCGGAATCTTTTTGATTGGCTTGGCTTTTATCACTCGCTTGAATGTATAACCTAAATCATTTATTCTTTTTCTAATTGTTTCACTTGAGGGGAGTTCTTCATCGCTATAACCAAATTGTTCAATTAATTGTCGGCGTACTTCAGATGAAGTAGTACGAGTATACAATCGTCTACTTTTGAAACTAGAATCAGCTTGGCTTTGTGAGTCTACTAATGATTTAATATCTTTTATTAGATGAGGCAATTTTGTCTCAACTCGTTTGCGCCCGCTATTAGCATATCTATCAATTATTGGTTGACCGCTGCTTAATTCCTTCATGCCCTTACGAATAGTACGTCTATTCCATCCTAACTCTCGCTCTGCTAGGGTTTGTCCACCAACCCCCAAACCCTTAACTACTTCCCCCATAAATTGGCGTCGGTCGCTTCCCTTCAGTTTTTGGGCTGTTTTAATGTAAAGAGACTTTAGGCTCTCGGTTAGTTGAGTGATAGATTTTGTCAAATTCATGTAGACTGCACACGCGCGAATTACCCTTCTTCCATCATCCCTTATAAATGGATCAATTATTTCGTGGGGTTCTCTTAAGGATTTTTATTACAAAAAATTGATCTGTAGAGACGCACCTTAGCGAAGCCATGCGCTACAGCGCTATTGGCACGTCTCTACAAATTTGTATTTAGGTTTTATTCGCTACAACTTCGTCAAAATCGGTGCTGATAGAAAGTTCCTTCAAAGCGTCCAAATCTCTTTTGATATACTCCAACCCGTAATTCATAGTTTCGATCGCATCACTTCCCAATGCTAATCTAACTAGTGGTTCTTCGCAATCAAGGACTTTAATCATTGCTAAAGCAGCTTTTTTTGGGTCTCCCGGTTCCAGTAAACGCCTACGTTCAATATCAAGTCCAATTACATTGCTTATGTTTTGATAGTGGTCATTAATAAATGCCTTATACTCCTCTTCCTCTATTTGGGTATCAGTTACAAAATAGGAATTTTCAGGAAAATTAGTGAAGAAAACCCCTGGTTCAACTATTATGACTTTGATACCGAAAGGTTGAAGCTCATAATGTAAAGTTCCAGAAATTCCTTCTAACGCTAGTTTGCTAGCAATATAAAATCCTCCGCCTGGTTCGGCCATAAATGAAGCCATTGATGAAATATTTAGGATGTGTCCCTTACGTTGCTTTCGCATGTGAGGTACTACAGCTCGCAACGTTTCCAAAACACCAAAGAAGTTCGTATCAAACTGACGGCGAACTTCAGAGTCGCTAAGTTCTTCAATTAGCCCGACAATTTTACATCCAGCATTATTTACGAGTACGTCAATATGTCCAAAATAATCAATTGCTAGCTTCACTGCATACTGTACTTCTTTAGGTTTCGTCACATCAAGTTGCACTGCTAAAGCACGACCTGGAAATTTTGCAGCTAAATCTTCTACTTTCTGCGGATTTCGTGCTGTTAAAACTACTGCTTCTCCCTTTTCTAGCACTGCTTCTGCTAAAGATCGACCAAGACCACTTGAAGTACCGGTAATAAACCATACCCGTTCTTGATAATTAGAGGATGCAACCATGAAAAATCTCCATTAAGTAATAAAAAATTGTGAAATAGATGGCTTACTATTGATCGCATAATGACAGGAAAATTCTCTTTTAACCTAGCACTAAGCGATAGATGCTGTTTCCTGCATCTTCTTCCGCAGACTGAGCGGTCTCATATCAGTCCAGGCTTCCTTAATGTAATCTAAACATTCTTGTTTTAGTCCACTTTTTCCACCATCCTTCCAACCAAGAGGATTTTCACGCTCTAATGGCCAAATGGAATATTGCTCTTCGTGATTAACTACCACTTTGTAAAGTGTCGTATTTTCTTTGTCATCTTGATACATAATTGACCTCTCTAGTATTTGACTAGTACATGAAGGAAGAAGTAAGAAGGCAGGAAAAAGAAGGTAGAAAAGCTTATAAATAAAGCTTTTTACCTAGTTACAATAATGTGTTTATTTCCACCGTGCTGTACTATTTATGCTTCCACTTCATTCATAACTTGGAAAAATTTTATGTTTCTAAAGGTTCTAAATGTCCCTTACCGTTTAAACTCACCAAGTCAATATCTGCAATACATCTAACTTTGACATAGTTAAGTATCAGATCGCCAACCAGATGAACTTTCCCTTTTTGATGCTCAAAGTCAGCGTCATTAAAATTAGAAGCTTCTGGATCGAGTTTAACACCCAAATCAGTACCACCCTGGGTGTTTGTGAATTTGATATGCACATATCCTCGGTCGATACTTTCTTTGAGTGCTGTGGCTGTTTTCTCAGGTCGCAAACTAGCCTCTACAGGATGTTCCCCTTCTGACAATCTTTGCACTAACTCGTTCATGGAATTATCTCCAAACTAAGAATTACTTTTGTTTTGACTTTCAGATGTTTGTACTTACACCGCTTCATAAACAGGAATCTCGAAGCCCAAAGTTTTGTGACAAAACTCTTTCCACTCAGGTGTTACATTATCAAATATGATATTCTCCTCCTTGAAAATTCCATCTGTCACTACATAATTTTCTTGTAAGTATAAGAAATCATCATCAGTCAATACCCTGTTTACTTCAACTTCCTTACCATCGACCTGTTCCTTTTTTATCCTTGTATTTTCTGAATTTTCTCGCCATTGGTCAAATTGACGCAGTGTTTTGACTAAATATGCCTTGCAGTATTTTCCCATTGTTGCCATGTTGTTACCCATTTAGTTTCTAAATATTATATTTCTATATTTTGTTATAATTTTACATGGAGCCCATAGATATATTTAATTATATCAAATATAAAAAATACCTCATATGCAATTAAGCTTAGATAAAACTCTAAATTCCTTTAACGTAAGGATAAAAACTATTAGCATAAATATAAAATCTGCCAATATTGAGCCGATATATATACCTCTTAAACCAATTATTTTAGAGAAGAATATCATCATTGGCACATTTAAGACTATACTTTTCAAAAATATTGCTAATAAAATAACTTTAGGCTTGCCGATAGATAAAAAAAGAGTATTACTACAGTAAGCTAAAGGCCATATTGGTAATAGTATATTGAGAATCCTAAAATTAATTACATCTTCTATTGTAAAATTAACACCTGGTAAAAATATATTTAAAAATGTCTTTGGAACTATCTGTAAAGGCAGCCAAATAAGTAATAGTAATGTAGTTCCTGTAATTGCGAAGATTAAGTATGCATTCTTAACCCTTATATACTTCTTCGCCCCATAATTCATGCCTATTACTGGTTGTAATGCTTGTGCAAAGCCAACAATAGGAATAACCATTAGTGAATACGCCTTCATCGTTGCTCCAAAAAAAGCAATATCAATATTTCTTCCGTAATCGGAAATGAGATTAAATACTACAAATTCTTGAAACAATATCATCACTGGATAAAACAGGGAAGATACTCCTACTGACAATATTTCTGGAAGTAAGTCTATTGCGATCGCTAACTTTTTAACATTAACAAGTATACAGCTTTTACCAGCAATAAAATAAGATAGATTTAGAATACTAGAAACAACCATTGCTATAACTGTAGCAAGGGCAATACCTTGAACGCCCCAATTATATACAGTAATAAATATATAGTTTAAGAGAATATTAACACTTACAAAAATCAAATTAAATATTGTGTTCAATTTCATATTTCCTTCTGAATTTATAACCTCACCACAAGCTTCCCCTAATATTAAAAATATGGAACCTAATACATATGTTTTTAAATACTTTGTACCTTCTGAAGTAACTTCATTGTTTCCGCCCATGAGTGTAATTAATTCTTGACCAAATATATAACCAATAATTGTAATGAAAGAAGAAATTACAATACTTAAAATTATAATATTTCCAAAGATTTTGGATTGAGTCTTAACATCTCCACACCCAATGGCTCGACTAAGAACAGAAGCAGAGCCTACCCCTATCAAGCTAGCAAATCCATTTATTATACTTGTGAGTGGCATTGCAAGTGAAATACCAGCTAAAGCATTTTCACCAATGAACCTTCCTGCAAATAATGCATCGATAAAGCTGTTTAAGTTAAGCATTAATACCCCCAAAATACTAAATATTGACAACTTAAACATTAATTGAATCAAATTACCTTGAAGAATTTCGTTTGTAATTTGAGATTGTTTTTGTGAAGTCATTTATTTACTCAACCTTAGCCAAATTGCTAACACGATACTGCTTTACTGCTTCTAATTCGATTTCTTTTGCTGAATTCAATGCGGTCATCACTTCTCTATTTAACTTAATTCCATGCTGAAGAACTAACTCTTGAAACAAACCCACCAGTGATTTGATAGCTAAATTTTCTTCAAAGATGTTTTGCGACCAAGGTTGGAAAATTCCATAATTAACCAATAGTCATAAGTACCTGCTGTACCAATTGGATCTTCTCCATCGGCTTTGGAAACTAAGGAGGAAAACGACAATCTTTTGTGAAAATTTCGTGATTATGTTGAATTGGTATATCGAATTTACTTGACTTCAGTTGTTCTTCTTAAGGAAGAAAATATAAGTAAACTATTTATTAAACCTCTTATTTTCATTAATCCTTAAAAAGATTGTCATAGAAATACTGATGGGTTACTAGTCTTTTATACAACGCATACAGCTTCCACTCCCACGGCGATCGCACGACAAAATATTGTCTTCTAGGCTTACGAGCGTTCAGAGCCTTTAATATAGCTGCTGTAACTTTTTCAGGTGGTAAACCTGTGATACGATTTCCCTGCACGGATTCTTCTACACATACTTGGAAATTCTTACCATAGATAGTTTTCATTTCGGGTGACATACTAGCTAACAATTTTTTACCATCAGCTTCTACTTTGCCGGCTTGCTCTAGAGTGATTATTCCCTCTGGCAATATTGACAATACTTCAATTCCACTGGAACGTAGCTCCATTCGTAAAGAATCCGTGATTGCCTCAATAGCGATTTTTGATGTGGATAATAGCGATCTATATGGTATTGCGAATCTACCACAAATTGCACTCATGTTAATAATTCTGCCTTTTGCTGTTCGTAGCATTGGCAGGAAGGCTTGTGTGACGGCAATTTGACCAATAACGTTTATCTCAAAATTTCGTCTTATATCATCTATCGGTATACATTCTAATGGTCCGTCAACTCCAGCATATGCATTATTGATTAACGCAAATAATCCCTCATCACCGACTGCCAAGGAGACAAATTCTGAAGCTGATTTTATCTCTTCTGCTTTTGTTACATCCATGATAATCGGTGTTAAATTACCGGATGCATCTTGTTTGAGAGATTCAGCATCCTTTTCTGTACGCACTCCTGCAAAAACTCGATACCCTTGCTCAGTAAGTTTAAGCGCGATCGCTCGACCAATACCCGTGGATGTTCCTGTGATAACGACCGCACCTTTATTGCTCTTGGTCATATTTATTTCCTCAATAATGAAATATATTTTTAACTTGAAAAGGTCAGTTTACAAATAGGCGTATCGACTAAACAACTCAAGAGATTAAATTAAATCGACAGCTAACGCTTGTGAACGTCCTTGACGTTGACGCAGACCACGCATGACCATCTTTACACCGCTTGCTGGATAACAAATCAAACCTCCATATTTGGGGCGCTCTGGACTTTGATTGACTAGTTCTAATTCATAACCTGAAAGAATAGTTGCTAATATAAGTTTCATTTTAAATAAGGCAAAACTTGCGCCGATACACACACGAGAACCACCACCAAAGGGTAAAAACTCGTAGGGAGAGAACTGTTTTTCTAGAAAGCGTTCTGGATGAAATTCTTTTGGCTGAGGATATAAATCTTCACGTTGGTGTGTTGAATAAATATTAGCAATAAGCACTGTTCCTGGATTTAACTTATAGCCCATCACCTCGACGGTTGATTCTACCAACCTGGGAAATGCAAACAACTGGGTTGGATAAATTCGCAAAACTTCGTTACAAACTGCATTCAAGTATGGTAATGCAGAAATGCTCATGGGATCTAGGTTGTCACCAAGACTATCGAGTTCTGATAGCAAGCGCGATCGCACAGCAGGTAAACGGTAAATCCAGTACAAAGCCCAAGCGATCGCAGTTGCTGAAGCATCACCAGCTGCAAATATAGGAGATAATAAAAGGTCACGCACTTCTTCATTGCTTAATGTTTGACCTGTCTCATCTTCAGCAAAGATAAGATCGGCAAGCATATCGGTGCGTGAAAAGTCTAATTGGTTGCGACGTTCTTCAACCTCAGACAATAGTAATTGGAAGAGTTGTTGTCGAAGGTGGAGAATATAACCATGTGGACTCCATCGACCCAAATCTCTTTCTCCAAAAATAGTGAGCAGAATCTTATCTATTGGTGATTGTACATTTAATCTCAATATGGAGGTAAATAAATTCTTAATTTTTTCGTGATGTTCTCCTTTATCTAAACCCATAACAACTTCTATACCAATTTTTAAGGTAATATCTTCAACTGTTGGGTATGCGATGAAAGATTTTCCAACTTTCTTCTGATCAATAATCTTTTCCGTTAGTTCGCAGATATATTTTCCACAGGCTTGCATTCGCGCTCTATGAAAAGTCTGCATTAATATTTTGCGTCGATTTTTGTGAATTAAACCATCAAGTTGAAGGACTCCTTGCTTCCCGGTCATCAAGGCGAAATCCTGATTCAAATCACCCTTTGCAACAATTTCCTTGGTATTTGTGAAAATCTCCTTGATTCCTGATGGATTGCTTACATAAACTATTGGTGTAGAACCAAACATGAGAGTAACAGTATCACCATAAAGTTTGGAAATCCTATCCATATAACCAAAGGGATTAGCGTCGAATTGCATACCTATTAACCAAGAAGGAGTTTTTGGTCCTGGGGGTAGCTGCATAATGTTTTTACTCCCATTATCAATTTAGATTGTACATAGCATTATCGATACATCTTTTCAATTGTTTAGTAAATTCCTGGATATGAGGTTTAACCAAAATAGAGAAATGATCCCCTGGGATATCAAAAGTTTGAATGGGTTGACTAGAACATTTACCCCAACCTAATAGAGGGTCACTGCTAGACCACTCTGGATTATCAAAGTCATGAATTATTTCCTCACTAGCTCGAAATAGAGTTATTGAGCGAGGATAAACTTGGGGGATGTAATTTCGCATTGCTTGAACGTGTAGTTTGAAAAGTTTGTAATAACTAAGAAAATCTTGAATCTCTGCATCACTGAAGATAAAATTCGCCTTTTGATTAATCAAATTTAACTTCTCTGTTAATGGCAAATCTCGAAGTTCTTCAAAAGGTACTGAAAAGTCCACATCACTATCAGTCTTCATTGATTCGGCAATCCGAAGTAAAAACTTAGCATCATCATCATCCGTAGGTTCAACTATTTTTTCTGGTAATATGGCATCAATGACAACTAACAAACCAACAGTATCGCCTTGATTGTGTAATTGTCTTGCCATTTCAAAGGCTAATACACCACCGTAACAATGACCACCTAGAAGATAAGGACTATTTGGTTGCACTTTACGAACTTCTTGCAGATAACGAGTTGCTGTTTCTTCTACCGAAATAATTTCGGGTCTATCTTGTTCTAAGCTATCTTCCAAAGCATAAAATGGATAATCTTCACCCAGCCTTCTGGATATGTTAAAGTATGGGCTAATGTTTCCACCAGCACCATGTATGCAAAAGAAAGGTAGCTTGTCACCAGAAGAGTTAATTGCTACTAGGTGAGAATTAGAACTTTTGCGAGATGGTTGACTCACAATTGCAGCTAGTTTTTCAATTGTTGGGTTTTCAAAAAGAGTAGATAAGGGAAGATTATGTTCAAATTTATCATAAATTTGAGCCATTAAACGAACAGCTAAAAATGAGTGGCCACCTAATTCAAAGAAGTTATCTGTCACCCCAATAGGACTAATATTCAGTAGATTTTCCCAAAGTTTTGCTAAGGCTAATTCTGTAAAATTTCGGGGAGCAACAAATGCTTTATTTATATTTGATTGGGTAACCTCACTACTTGGCAATGCACGCTTATCTACTTTCCCATTAGGTGTAAGCGGGAGCTTATCAAGTACAATAAAAGCGGATGGCAACATGTAATTGGGCAACTTCTGTTGCAAATAGGGTAATAATTGTGTATTGATATCCTGCTTATCTGTGACAACATAGGCAATCAAGCGGGGATTATCTTGAGCATCATTGCTAGCAGTTACAACAGATTCTCGTACATCTGGATGTTGCGCGATCGCAGTTGCTATTTCACCTAATTCTACTCGAAAACCTCTGATTTTTACTTGTTCATCATGGCGACCTAAGTATTCAAGATTACCATCTTGAAGGTATCGAACTAAATCACCTGTTTTATAAAGTTTATTTCCAGGTATAAAAGGATTATCAATAAATCTCTCTTGGGTTAAGTCTGGACGATGTAAATAACCTTTTGCTAACCCATCACCAGCAAGATAAAGTTCTCCAACTACTCCTATGGGTGTTGGTTGTAAATTGCGATTCAATACATAAACTTGAGTGTTATCTATTGGACGACCAATGGGCACACTGTAGGCTTGTTCTAGTAAGAAACTAGTGTCGTAGTACGTCGCATTGGCGGAAACTTCTGATGAGCCATAGAGGTTGATGAGTTTCGCTGAAGGCATCAATTGTCGGAAAGTTTGAACTAATTTAAATGATAATGTTTCTCCGCTAGTTATCCAAAATTTTAGATGCGTTAATTTCTTAACTAGATGACTATAATTATCTAAAAGTAGTCGCAGTAATGAAGGTACAAGTATAATTTGAGAAACTCTATGTTGTGCTAGAGACTCTATAAATAATTGTGGGTCTAGTACAGCCGCGTTGCTGATAATTACTGTGGGAATTCCTTGGAGTAAAGGAGCAAAAATTTCCCATACGGAATCGACAAAGCTAATAGCGGTTTTCTGACAGCAAACTTCTCCTGGGGTGAAAGGATAAGTCTTCCATAACCAGTGTAAACCGTTTACTGTACCCCGATGAGTACCAAGAACGCCTTTCGGTGTTCCAGTTGACCCAGAAGTGTAAATAATATAAGCCAGATGATTAGGTGAAGAAATGTTAATGGGATTTTCCGAACTTTCCCGCGCTATTTCCTCTTTATGAATATCTAAGCAAACAGCTTTAGCCACAAATAATGGTAGTTTCTCTAAAATCTCTTGCTTGGTAATTAACAGCGATGCTTGAGAATCAGAGAGCATAAAATTCAGACGCTCCACTGGATAACTTGGGTCTAGGGGAGTATATACACCACCTGCTTTGAGAATAGCTAAAATTCCCACCACCATATCTAGGTCGCGTTCCAAACATAGAGCGACTGAAGTATCTTTTGTTACGCTCTGTTTTTGTAAGTAATGTGCAAGCTGATTAACTCTATAGTTAAGTTGACGATAAGTTACTTCCTCCGACTCGCTAATTAATGCTACAGAATCAGGTGTAAGCTGAACTTGCTGCTCAAATAATTGATGAAGAGATACATCTTGAGGATAATCTATACGAGTTTGATTAAACTTAAATAATAATTGTTCTTGCTCAGAAGCCGTTAATAAAGATAATTCACTGAGATGCTGCTCTGGATTTGCAACTATATTTTCTAATAAAGTTTGGAAATTATTGATAAATTGGGTAATTGTTGTTGAATCAAAAATATCCGTATTGTATTCCAAACACCCTGTTAATCCCTCTTCGGATTCAGATATCGATAGAAAAATATCTAGTTGAGCGGTATCGCTATCAAACTCCAAAGTACGTAAAGTTAAACCAGACACTTCCTCTACAGAGCCTGGGGTATTTTGCAGGACGAACATTACCTCATAAAGCGGATTTCGGCTTAAGTCCCGTTCGGGATGCAATTCCTCTACAAGCATCTCAAAAGGCAAATCTTGATGTGCATAAGCATCTAGAGTCACCTCCCGTACTCGATGTAAAAGTTCGCGAAAACTGGGATTACCATTGAGATTATTACGTAACACCAAAGTATTGACAAATAAACCCAGCATTCCTTCTAATTCTGTACGATTGCGATTGGCAATTGGAGAACCTATTAAAATATCTTCTTGGTCTGTGTAGCGGTATAGTAATACGTTAAACGCCGCCAGCAAACTCATAAATAAAGTCGCGTCTGCTTGCTGACTTAATTGTTTAAGGGCATTAGTTAGGGCTGTGGAGAATGTAAAGTATTGCTTGGCGCCAGTGAAAGTGCTAACGTTAGGTCGTGGGCGGTCTGTAGGTAACTGTAGTATAGGTAGCTCACCCTTGAGTAGTTGCTTCCAATAATTTAATTGGGTTGCGAGAAATTCACCCTGGATACTCGCGCGTTGCCAAACTGCGAAATCAGCATATTGAATCGGGAGTTCAGGTAAGGAGGAAGGCTGATTGGTTGAGAAAGCACCATACAGAGTTGACAACTCGCGCAGGAACACACCGCAAGACCATCCATCTGTGATTATGTGGTGCATGGTAACAAGCAAAACGTGTTCTTTTTGGCTTAATCGCAGTAAAGTCGCCTTAACTAACAGTCCTTTAGCTAAATTAAAGGGTTTTTTTGCTTCCTGGGCTGCAAATTGTTTAACCTCCGACTCCCAATCTTTACCAGACAAATGTTCAAGGCTAATAATGGATAAATCCCAAGTTAATTGGGGAGCAATTTCTTGTACTGGCTCTCCATTTATAAGCGTAAAAGTAGTTCGCCAAACTTCATGACGCTTGAGAATTTCATTCAAGCTCTGCTCAAGTGCTGTGATATTCAGATTTCCTTGTATATGAAAAGCAATAGGAATATTGTAGAAAGAACTGCCGTGATAGAGTTGGTCAATAAACCACAGTCTTTGCTGAGAAAAAGATAAGGGAATATTATTACCATCTTGACGCTTGGGAATAATATCAGCTTTAAGCTTTCCTCCCTTCCATTTTTCTAGAAGGGCTTTTTTTGCTGGTGATAAATTGGAATATTGTTTATCCATAGCTAAATTATTGATTTACAAATTATGAATTATTTAAAATAACTGCTACTTCTTCTTCAGATAATTCCTCAATTTTTTCCAACATCAGTTGCTCAAGAATTTCTGCCTGCTTAGTTGGTATCATCGCTTCTAATAACAGGTCACGCAATGGTAAGTCTACAGGGAATTTGGCTCGCAATCGAGAAACTAATTGACTTGCAATTAGGGAGTCCCCTCCTAACTCATAGAAGTTGTCGTAAATACCAATTTCTGCAATTCCAAGTACCTCTTGCCATATTTCCGTAATTTGTTTTTCCAACTCATTTGTGGGAGCAACATAGGAATTACTAAGGTTTGGTCGAGAGTAGCGTGAGGATAAATCTAATTGATTAGTAGATTTTGATTTTACCAGAGAGTCAAGGCTAAATGTATGATTTTTTCTGGCATTAATATCTATTGTAGAAATAATAATCTGAGTTCCTTCTTTCAGAGAAAAGACTCGCTTAAAGACTTCTACTGCTTCTATTGGAGTAATAGCTAATTCTGACCCAGAGATTTGCTCAAGTGGTATTCCTTGCTGATTCGCATCCAGTTGTACTTTATCCCAATTTATAATATACCACGGCAAAGTATTGTTTTGGTTATGTCGATTTATAAAAGTATCGACGAATTGATTAGCTGCTGAATATAAGCCTAACCCAAATCCTCCTAAAATGGAAGATAAGGAAGAAAAAATTATACAAAAATCTATATTCACATTCTGTAAGACTTGCTCTAATACTATAATCTTACGACGTTGTAATTCTAATAGATTTTCCAATTCTACTTCAGTAATTTCAGGAATGGAACCAAATATATGCTCGCGCTTGATTCCAGTTGAATAAATTACACCATTAATTTGTCCAACGTTTTCTGATGTAAGGGTTTGATACATTTGCTCGTAATTAGTTGTATCTGCGCGCAATAGCACAACTTTTGCACCTAATTCCTCTAATGTTAGCAATTGTTGGATTTTGCAACTCACTTCATCATCTTGAGGATGAGTTTCAAGCCATTGCAAGAAATTATCTTTTTCTGGGAATTTAGAATCTTCGATGAATATGAGTTTTGCTTGAAAAGTTTTTGTTAAATATTCTGCAAGCACAACCTCAATACTTTCTAATCCACCCGGAAATAAGTAAACACCTTGTTTTCTCAATAGTACTTTTTCGTCAACTACTGATTCTAAGCGAACTGGTTCAAATGTTTGTACCCAACGGTGGTGATCGCGATAAGCAACTACCATATCTGAGGATACGTAGGTTAACTCATCCAGAAGTTTGCCAACAATATTACTGTCACAATCCTCTTGTCCATTCTCTGTGTCTCTACGATTAGTTAAAGCAATATCAATGCACCGACAGCTAATATTTGGATATTCTTGAGGAATTACCTTACATAAACCTAATATTACTGCTTTTTCTGCGTCTATCTTTTCATTACCATTAACCTCTTGTATGTTGTTTGATACAACCCTAAGTTGTAAACGCTCGCTAATTTTTAGCTTACTAAGACTCTGAGTTAAAAATAGTAAACCCTTAAATTGTAAACAGTTTTCTAGTTGACGATTATCAAGATGACTTAAGCTCCATAAATAAGCAATGTGTTCGGGACGCTGACCTAATGATATTAATTCTTGAAGTAGTTTATCATAGTCTTCTTTTATATGTGGATTAATTTTATAAGCACTCTCATTTAATTTACTAAAGTTCTCTCCTTTTTGAATAGTAATAACGCTTTTACCTTGGCTTTTCAACCTATCACTTAGCTGATTGCCTACTCCCAAATCATCCACAAAAAATAGCCATTTTCCTTGTGTAGATTTTATTTGTTCGGAGGAGTGAGTCAGCAAAGAGCGCTTCCATGAAGGAATATAGAACCAGTCAGCAATATTTTGTTTATTATTTAATGTTGTTGGTTTTACATTTACGGAAGGAGATGCAGATTTCGCATCAATCCAGTACCTTTGTCGTTCAAAGGGGTAAGTCGGCAAAGGCAAACGATGGCATCGTTCATGGGTATAAAATCCCGACCAATCTATTTCTACACCCCTAAGCCACAAGCGACCTAATGTTTGTAATAAAAAGCTAACATCCGATTGTTGCTCTTTAACATGCCGTAACGAAGTCAATACCTGTTGCTTGGCATTTTTCTCTAAATGCTGTGTCGTTAATGTGCTTAAAGTTCGCCCTGGTCCCACCTCCAGAAAAACACCTTCAAACTGTTGTATCAATTGGGATATTCCATCCGAGAATCTGACACTTTGTCGTAAATGTTGACACCAATAGTCAGGGCTTGTAGCTTGTTCATCCGTAATCCAGGCACCAGTGATATTGGAAACAAAGCTAACGTGCGCGGGATTAAGTTTAACTTTTTTCACGACCTGCATAAACTCTTCCAAGATGGGTTCCATCATCTGGGAATGAAACGCATGAGATGTGTGTAACAAGCGACATTCAACCCCTTGGGAAGATAATTGGTTTTGTAGTGCTGTAATCGCCTCTTTTGTACCAGAAACAACACACGAAGATGGGCTGTTAATGACTGCTATTTGTAGAAAGTTTTTATACAAAGTCTGTGCATCCAAAAGTGATTGCACATCTTGTTGCGGAAGTGGAATTGTGAGCATACTACCTGCGGGCAACTGCTGCATTAGTTTCCCTCTTGTTGCCACAATCATTAAAGCATCTTCTAAAGAAAATACACCTGCAATTGTTGCTGCTACGTATTCCCCAATGCTGTGACCAATCATTGCTTCTGGACGTACTCCCCATTCCATCAATAACTGAGCGAGGGCGTACTCAATAATAAATAAAGCAGGTTGGGTGAAAGCAGTTTGTTGTAGCTGTAGTTGTGCAGTTTCAATATATTGTTCAGTTGGATACAGTAGGGAGCGGATATCAAGATTGAGCAGCGGTTTAAGTATTTGGACACCAATATCTACATGTTTAACAAATGTCGGTTCGACTAAGTATAATTCCCTCGCCATATTTACATATTGTGCCCCTTGTCCTGAAAACATGAAGATGACTGGGCAATGACTTGGCTGACGCTGGTAATTAAAAACACGCTGCGGGTCTTGGCTGTTAAGCAATTCAACCGCTTCTTCTAGATCATGGCAAACTACCATGCGACGATGGTCAAAAGCTCTACGACCGACTTGTAAAGTATAAGCTGCATCAGTTAGGGAAATATTAGGATTTTGCTGAAGGTGAGCAGCTAAATTTGTTGTAGCAGTTTCAAGGGCTGTCTGGGTTTTAGCTGAGAGCAGCAATAATTGACAAGGGCGGGAAGCGCTAGAGGGTTCAATAACAGGAGCTTCCTCCAAGATAGCATGAGCATTAGTCCCGCCAATTCCAAAAGAACTGACACCAGCTCTGCGGGGTGCGCCGTTGGTTTTCCACTCTGATAATTTTGTATTAACGTAAAAGGGACTGTTGACGAAATCTATCTCCGAGTTGGGTTTTTCAAAGTGTAAGCTGGGAGGTATTTGTTTATGTTTTAATGCAAGGACTGTTTTGATTAATCCTGTTACACCAGATGCTATGTTCAAATGCCCAACATTAGTTTTAACTGAACCAATCGCACAAAATCCTTTCTGATTGATGCGTGCAAATACTTTTTTCAGGGCACTAATTTCAATTGGATCTCCTAACGCTGTACCAGTTCCATGAGTTTCGATATAAGTAATGGTTTCAGGAGTAACCCCAGCGATCGCCTGAGCCTCGGCAATCACCTGAGCTTGACCACCCACACTAGGAGCTGTGTAACCTACCTTCGCAGCACCATCATTATTAATGGCTGAACCCTTGATTACTGCATGAATATAGTCGCCATCAGCAATGGCATCTTCTAGTCTCTTGAGGACGACAAGACCTACTCCATCCCCGAAAATAGTCCCTTGGGAACTGGCATCAAAAGCGCGACAGTGACCATCGGGAGAAGTGATACCTCCTTCTTCATAGAAATAGCCTTCCTTTTGCAGAGATGTGATACAAATACCACCAGCTAAAGCCATATCACACTCGTAGTTTAGTAATCCTTGACACGCTGAATGGACGGCTACTAAAGACGTAGAGCAAGATGTTTGAATATTGATACTTGGTCCTTTCAGGTTCAACTTATATGAAACTCGTGTGGCAGCGAAGTCTTGACTATTGCCATATATAATAGGAAGTCCTATCGATTCAATTAGGTCAGGGTGGGAACTTAAATTTCTCAGAAAGTAAGAACTCATATCGGTTCCCACATAAACACCAATTAAGTCTTTGCCTGTTCCAGCTTCATAACCAGCATTTTCCAATGCTTCCCAAGCACATTCAATCAGAATACGATGCTGGGGATCTACGGTTTCAGCTTCCCTTGGTGAGAAATCGAAGAAGGAAGCGTCAAACATCTCAATATCTGAAAGGCTTGCACGAGCTTTTACATAATGAGGGTTACTCAGCAATGTTGGTTCTACACCTGAAGCCTCTAACTCCTCATCACTGAAGAAAGTAATTGACTCCCGTCCTTCGCATAAGTTCTCCCAAAATTCATCAACACTTTTGGCGCCTGGAAAACGACCAACTATACCAATTACGGCAATACCTTTAATAGAATTGTCCATTTCTTGATTAGACATCTATTTTCTCCTTTGCTTCATTAATTGTCGTTTTTCCTGCATAGCCGCTTCTTTCCTGCTGGCACGTTCATCAGCTTGTTGAAATATTGGCTGTTCAATTTGTTTACCACTTATATATTCAGCCAGGGTACTTACGGTTGTATATTCAAATAGTTCAGCAATCGATAAATTTTTATTTAAGACTTTGAGAATTTTACTGCGAACCTGAATTATTAATAAAGAATCTCCACCTAATTCAAAAAAATTATCGTAAAGACCTACATTTTTTATTCCCAAAATATCTTGCCAGATATTGGCGAGCTTTTGTTCAATTTCATTACTAGGAACTACGTAGGGATTTGATAAATCTGGTCTGGAATGTAGTAATAAATTGGTCTGCTGGCTCTCTGCTTCTTGTAGCAAGGATTCTAACTTAACCCATTGCTTAATTCTAGCTTCAAGCTCTCCAGTGGAAACAACTATGTGATTTAATATACCGGAACTTAAAATTGTTTGAAAAGCTTTTACTCCTTCTTCCGATTTAATAGCTAATTCTGTTAGATTTGTATCCAAAGATATGCTCTGTTCATTTTCATTTGCGTTTTCAAGTTGCCAGCTATCCCAACTTATACTACTCCACGAGGCAGGATAACTTCGATTATGTTGGTGTACAAAAGCGTCCATGAAGATATTAGCTGCTGAGTAGGCAACAAATCCCAATCCTCCTAATACAGAGGATAGAGAAGATAGCAATAAACAAAAATCAATCTGTTGATTTTGCAAGACATTTTTTAGTACTAAAACTCCATGTAGTTTTGATTTAAATTGCTGCTCACAATCAGGTTTAGTGATATTTTCAATTGCTTCAATAGATTTGCCTTGAACGACTCCAGCAGCATGGATAACACCATTAAGTTGGCCAAATTTTTGTTGAGCTTGGGCAATTACATCTTGCATTTGTTCAATATTGCTGACATCAGCATTCACTACTAAAACTTCTGCACCATTACTTTCTAGCTCCTGAACTTTACGAATTTTACGACTAGTATCATCAGTCTCATCATGGGTAATCAGCCATTGTTCCCATTCGCTTTTTTTGGGTAAAGTAGAACGTCCTACCAATACTAGTTTTGCTTGTACAGCTTGCGCGAAGTATTCTGCCAAAACCAGCCCAATACCTCCCAATCCACCTGTAATTAAATAAACTCCTTTTTGTTTGAGTCGAGGCAAATCGATTTTAGTTTTCTCGAAGCGCACAGGTTCAAAAGATTGAACCCAACGGTTCAAACCTCGATAGGCAATGAGTCTTTCTGAATCAGAAACTTTGAGTTCTGCCAGCAATTGTTCTACAAGTTTTGCTGACTGCCAACTGCCACTTTCTGGAAGTAAAACATCAACACTACGACACTTTATATTTGAGTATTCTTGGGAAATAACTTTAATCGGTCCGAGTAAAGTAGCTTTTTCTGGACAAAGCTCTTCATTCCCCATTATTGGCTGTAAATTGTTAGAAAGAACTGTAATTTGTATTTCATCAGCAGTTTCTTGTCTTCCCAGAGCTTGAGCAAGAAATAGGAGACTATAAAATCCTGTTGTTTGAGCCTGCTCGACTGTTTCAATTTTTAATTCTTTGGCACTACTTGGTGTAACACTCCATAAATGAATAATCGTTTTTGGAAACTTGTTTTGTTTGCAAAGCTCCTGAATGAGAATATCATAATCAAGATTATTTTCTGGATTGATAGTATATCGGGACTCGCTGAGTATAGTAAATTTTTTACCAATTTTAACAGTAATTATATCTTGGTTTTGCGTTTCTAATTGTTTAACCAATTTACTACCCAACCCACACTCGTCAATGAACACCAAAGTACAGGATTTCTCAGAGACTAATTCTTGGTGTTCGATTTGTACTGGGGGTAAAGAAGGCTTCCAATAAGGAATATAAAACCAGTCGGCTATGTCAAGTTTTTTACTCAGTGATACCGGAGTTTGATGCTTGCTTTGTGCTTGTTTATTAGGCTCAATCCAGTACCTTTGCCGTTCAAAGGGATAAGTAGGTAAAGGTAAACGATGATGCCGTTCATGGGTATAAAATCCTGACCAATCTATTTGTACACCATAAAGCCACAATCTACCTAATGTTTGTAAGAAAAATTTAACATCTGATTGTTTCTCTTTAACATGGCGTAACGAAGTTAATACCTGTTGTTTGGCATCTTTTTCTAAATGCTGCGTCGTTAACGTCCCTAAAGTTCGTCCTGGTCCCACCTCCAGAAAAACACCTTCAAACTGTTGTATTAATTGCGATATCCCATCTGAAAATCTGACTGTTTGTCGTAAATGTTGACACCAATAATCCGGACTTATCGCTTGTTCGGAACGAATCCAATTACCAGTGACATTAGAAATAAAGCGTATCTTGGGCGGATTGAGTTTAACTGTTTTCGTCACCTCAGCAAATGCTAACAATATCGGTTCCATCATCACAGAATGGAATGCATGAGATGTATGCAACAGACGACATTCAACTTCTTGAGAAGATAATTGTTTTTCCAAGGCTGCGACTGCTAAGTTTGTTCCGGAAACTACACAGGAAGATGGGCTGTTAATTACTGCAATTTGTAAGGACTCTTGATGCAAGGTATCTGCATCCAGTAGCAGTTGTACATCTTTTTCTGGCAGCCTAATTGCCAGCATACTTCCTGTGGGTACTTGTTGCATTAACTGTCCCCTTTTTGCCACAATTTTGAGGGCATCTTCTAAAGAAAAGACACCCGCAATTGTTGCGGCGACATATTCGCCAATACTATGACCAATCATCGCCTCTGGGCGCACTCCCCAAGACATTAATAACTGAGTCAGGGCGTACTCTGTCACAAATAATGCTGGTTGGGTGAGGGATGTTTGTTGTAGTTGATTTGAAGCAGTTTCTATCTCTTCTGGACTGGGATAAAGTAGGGAGCGGATATCAAGACCAAGGTACAGTTGCAAAATCTCGGCACAGGTATCTACATGTTTTTGATATGTTGGTTCTACTTCGTATAATTCCCTACCCATGTTTACATATTGTGACCCTTGTCCCGAAAACATGAAGATGACTGGACAGTGACCAGGCTTATAGTGGTGACTAAAAATACGTTGTGGGTCTTGGCTGTTGAGCGATTTGATTGCATCATCTCGGTCGTGGCAAATTATGATGCGGCGATAGTCAAAAGCTTGACGACCTACTTGTAGGGTATAAGCGACATCTGGTAGGGAAGTATCGAGGTTTTGTTCGAGATAATCGCGCAGTTGGATTGTTACTGTGTCTAAAGCGGTGCTGGTTTTGGCTGACAGCAGTAACAATTGACAGGGACGGAAGGGACTAGAAGCTTTAATTACTGGAGCTTCTTCTAAAATCACATGGGCATTAGTCCCGCCAATGCCAAAAGAACTCACACCTGCTCTGCGGGGTGTACCGTTGGTTTTCCACTCTGATAATTTGGTATTGACGTAAAAGGGGCTGTTGGCAAAATCTATTTGTGGATTGGGCTGCTTAAAGTGCAAGCTGGGAGGTATTTGTTTATGTTTTAATGCAAGAACTGTTTTTATCAATCCTGTCATACCTGCTGCTGTATCCAAATGCCCAACATTGGTCTTGACTGAACCAATAGCACAAAAACCTTTTTTATTAGTACTATTACGAAAAGCTTGTGTAAGAGCCTTAATTTCAATCGGGTCACCTAATATGGTTCCTGTACCGTGCGTTTCTACATAACTGATAGTTTCAGGTTCGACGCCAGCTAGGGCTAAAGCTTCTAAAATTACTTTTCTTTGACCATCAACACTAGGGGCTGTGTATCCAACCTTTAAAGAACCATCATTATTAACAGCTGAACCCTTAATTACTGCGTGAATGTAGTCACCATCACGTTGAGCATCCTCTAACCTTTTCAAAACTACCACCCCTAAACCATTGCCACCAATCGTTCCTTGCGCTTGAGCGTCAAAAGCTCGGCAATGACCGTCAGGAGATTGAATTCCTCCCTGTTGATAGTGGTAACCAGTTTTTTGCTGCACTCCAACGGTTACACCGCCAGCTAAAGCTATATCACTTTCACCATTGAGTAAGCTTTGGCAGGCTAGGTGGACAGCAACTAATGATGTGGAACAAGCAGTTTGAACGTTAATACTTGGTCCTCTTAAGTTTAATTTGTAAGAAACTAGGGTAGGTAAAAAATCTTTGTCGTTCCCAATTAAAATTTGGTAACTGTCTCCTGATTCCATCAAATCTCGATTGGGATATAAGTTGTAAAGCAAGTAAGAACTTGCAGCAACACCAGCAAAAATACTTATTTGACCACTATAAGTTTCCGAGTTATAACCAGCATTTTCTAAAGCTTCCCAAACACATTCTAGAAAAATGCGATGTTGTGGGTCTGTAATTTCAGCTTCTCTAGGAGAAAAACCAAAAAAAGAAGCATCAAATAAATCTATATCTTCTAATATACCGTTTGCCTTAACGTAATTGGGATTGTCTAGCAATCCAGAATCTAACCCAGCTTTTATTAGCTCCTCATCCGTGAAAAAAGAAATTGACTCCACACCAGAGCGCAGGTTTTGCCAAAAAGTGTCGATATTATTTGCACCAGGAAAACGACCCGCCATACCAATAATAGCGATTTCGTCTTTATCATTTAAGCTTTCAATCAAATTATTGGTTATATCCATATGTCAAAACCTTATAATAAATAGTTTTCGTCTCATATTAAAATGCTCAAGATACAATTGAAATTTCTGAAGCAATCTGAATTTGATCATTTAAAACTGCGTCAATATCTCCTTCAGTAGTTAATGGATTGGCAATTACTGCGCGCATGGCTATTACGGGGATTTCTTTATTCTGACTAATAGTTGTTTTGGTTGTGCGTGAGATAAAAGTGCGACCAATCTGACGCTGCATTTTTTGTAAATATTCATTAAAATTATTGATAATTTGATTATCTGTCTCTGTTAACCGTTTTTTCGTAATATCACTTCTAAATTGCTCTGGAATATAGCGATAAATTAACAGATTAGTATCAGGTTCTGCCAACAATTCAAATTCGGGCATCGCCGAAATACGAGCAGCCATGTATTGAGTTTTCCGGATTCCTTCATCAATCAAAAACTCATATCCCTTAAGCCCAATCAGCTTTAGACCAGCATGTAAAAATAAAGCCATGCCCGGTCGAGAACCTTCCAAAGCACGTTTACCTAAATCAAATGACCCCTTACGCATGGTATAGCTAGCCTGCTTTTCAATTGAAGAAGCCAAATGAGGGTCGCGGAAAAAGACCATACCAATACCCATTGGTAAATACAATTGTTTATGTCCATCAATGGTAACAGAATTAGCTTTTTCAATACCAGCAAGCTTATGTTGATGTTTTCGAGAAAAGATAACTGGACCACCCCAAGCAGCATCCACATGGAAATGTATATTATTTTCTTGAGCAATCTCCGCAATCTCTTCTAGCGGATCGACACTACCAGAATCTGTAGTTCCAGCAATACCAATAATAGCGATGATATGTAAGTTTTGCTGGCGACAATCTGCAATAGCTTGACGTAATGCTTGTATATTGACTCTATTGTTAGAATCGACGGACACTCGAATCAAATTTTTAGTGCTAATACCCATTAAATCCGCAGCTTTATCAAAAGAAAAGTGCATCAATTCAGAACCAATTACAACTGCTCCTTTGTAGCCATAAAAACTTAAGGCTGCGGTTAAACCTTCTTTTTCTATACCTAAAAACTCATTTTTGGCACCTAAAGATTTATTCCGCGTGCACCAAAGGGCAGTGATATTGGCTGTTGTACCACCAGAAACCAAAATTCCTAATGTGCTTTGATTATTTTGAATATGCTGGGTGTAGAAATTATCTGATAAATTATAAATTTGTCGATGCATCATTGCTAAAGCTTCACGCTCGCAAAAGCTTAATGATTTAGCTGTCTCTATCTTGACAGCATTTTGATTCATGGCTGTCATCAATTTGGCTAAAGGGCGCACAAAAGAAGGGAGCGCCGAGGTCATGTGACCGATAAATTGTGGTGAAGACGTGTGTATTGAATGAGCAACGACATTCTCATTTAATGATTGGAAATAGCTTTCAAAATCAGTAGGTTGTGCAGGTATTTTACTATCGCCAAAGTTTCTGATTATCCAGTCAATATCAATATTCGTATTTGCATTATCTGCAATTAAGAACTCTTGAGAAAAATTATTAACAAATTCATCTATTTGTGTTTCAATAGATTTTCCTTGAACAGGTGCAAATATTTGTTTTATATACTCACCAATTTCAATAGGTAATATTTTTTCTGTATGAGGAAAACTTTTTTTGGATAAAATTTCTCTTTCACTTAATGTCATGTGGTTTCCTTGAAGAAATAATAAAGTTTATAATGCATTGCTGAATGGCTTTATTAAAGACAACCTCAACTTCAGTTAGTTACACTTTATTGCGCTATTTGAAATGACGAGTACAGCAATGACTGTTTGTGCGTTCAAGAGTCAAAATGAAGTTTTAATTTTATAGATTTTTTTCGCTTGTTTGAGACGAAACCCCCCTTTCCTTGGTTGCTGCTCGATGTTCTTTTCTCGCTTGTTTTTGGCGTTGTTTTGATGCTGTTCCACTTTCAGAACGATGAGAATGTCGTGTAAAAAATATTTCTTCTTTTGATTCTTGGCTAAAATATTTAGCTAGGTGACTCACGGTTGGATGTTGAAACATTTCCACCAAGAGAAAATCTTTCTGGAATATTTTTTGTAGTTTACTATGAACTTGAACTAAAAGCAGCGAATGACCACCCAGTTCAAAGAAATTATCATGAATTCCTACATTATCAACATTAAGTACTTCTTGCCAAATATCGGCAATAGTTTTTTCTACCTCTGTTTGGGGCGGCTGATAAACAACTTCCAATTCTGGACGTACTGTATCAGATGCGGGTAGGGCTTTGCGGTCAACCTTACCGTTAGGTGTTAATGGTAGCGTCTCCAATGTTACAAAAGCACCTGGCATCATATAGTTAGGCAACTTCAACTCTAAAAAGCTACGTAGCTCAGAAATTGCCAGTGTTTGCTCTTTTTGAGGAACTACATAGGCAACTATTCGTGATTCTTCGCTGACTATAACTACTGTGTCTCGCACTGCTGGATATTGGCTGATTATTGCCTCAATTTCTCCCAATTCAATCCGTAAACCACGTACTTTTACTTGATTATCAATTCGACCAATGTACTCGATCTCTCCATTTGGTAAATAGCGTGCCTTATCTCCTGTTTTATACAGACGTTCAGTTTGCTGACTAAAAAGATTAGGTATAAATTTTTCTGCCGTCAAGTCAGGACGGTTTAAGTAACCCCTACCTACTCCCACACCACCAATATAAACTTCACCCGTTACACCTATAGGAACAGGATTGAGATACTTATCAAGTAAATAAATTTGAGTATTTGCAATTGGGCGACCGATGGTAACTGTATTTTGGTTGGTAGCGCTATCTTTATTACACTGCCAGAAAGTAACATCTACAGCAGCTTCTGTTGGACCATAGAGATTATGCAGTTGAGCATCAAGTCGATTAAAAAAGCGTTGTTGCAACTGCGCTGGTAATGCCTCACCACTTGCTATGACTCGCACTAAAGATTGACATTTTTCTAAACCTTCTGCTTCGATGAAAACTTGCAGCATTGACGGAACGAAATGTAAAGTCGTTATTTGCTGCTGTAAAATTAAGTTGACTAAATAGTTGGTATCCCGATGCCCTTCTGGTTGAGCTACTACCAAACGTGCGCCCGTCATCAACGTCCAAAAAAACTCCCACACAGATACGTCGAAACTGAAAGGAGTCTTTTGCAAAACGGTATCTGCTGCTATTAAGTGGTAAGTATCTTGCATCCATAGTAAGCGGTTGTAGATACCAAGATGATTATTCATTGCTCCTTTGGGCTTACCTGTAGAACCGGAAGTATAAATTACGTAAGCAAGGTTATCAACTGTGATGTTAGATGTAGGATTTTCTATGCTTTCATCGGCAATTAGTTCCCAGTCACTATCGATGCAAATTACTTGAGCTTTATAATTTGGTAGACTTGCTAAGAGGTATTGTTGTGTTAGCAAAACGCCTGGTTGGGAGTCTTCTAACATGTAAGCCAAGCGTTCAGTAGGATAGTTAGGGTCTAAGGGTACATAGGCACCACCCGCTTTGAGGACGGCTAATAGTCCGATGACCATATCAAGCGATCGCTCTACGCAAATGCCTACCAATACCTCTGGTTTTACTCCTAAGTTTTGCAAGTAATACGCTAATTGGTTAGCCCTTTGGTTGAGTTCTCTGTAGGTTAGCTGTTGGTTTTCAAATACCACTGCAATCACATCAGGTGTTTTCTCTACCTGCGCTTCAAATAATTCATGGATACATTTATCTTGGGGGTAATGAGTAGCTGTATTATTCCAGATAAATAAAAGAGTCTGGCGCTCAGGTTCTGTTAGTAGTGGTAAATCTGATAAATGTTGCTGTGGATTTGCCACAATTCCAGAAAGTAATATTTGCAAATGGTTTACCATTTGACATATTGTGTTTTCTTCAAACAAATCAGTATTATAATCTAACCATACATCTATTCCCCCATCTGTTTCTGTTATATGAAGTATCAAATCAAACATGACATTGAGATTATTGCCAGTTTCCACAAACCCGAAAGTTAAACCCGCCATCTCTACCTCAGATATTGGCGCATTATGAAGCACAAACATCACTTGAAATAGAGGCGTGTAACTCAAATTTCGCTGTATTTGGAGTTCGTCTACTAACAACTCAAAAGGTATATCTTGATGAGCATAAGCTCCTAATGTCGTCTCACGTACACGTCTTAGCAATTCTTTAAAACTAGGATTACCACTGCAATTTGTACGTAGCACAAGAGTGTTAACAAAAAAGCCTATTAGCTGCTCAATACCATCTTGATTGCGATTAGCAATAGGTGAACCCACCAAAATATCATCCTGGCCACTATAGCGATATAGTAAAGTTTTAAATGCTGTTAATAAAGTCATGAAGAGAGTCATATCTTCATTGCGGCTAAGTATCCTTAATGCCTTTGTTAAGTCAGCAGATAAAAAGAACTTTTTTCTTTTGCCAGAGAAAGTCTGAATCGCTGGTCGGGGATAGTCAATGGGCAATTGCAGTACAGGCAAACTTCCACTCAACTTTTTTTTCCAGTAAGTGAGGAGATTATCCAAAACTTTTCCCTGCAAATACTGCCTTTGCCAAATAGCAAAATCTACATACTGAATAGGTAATTCTGGTAATGGTGAAGGTTTATTCTGAGAGAAGGCTTCGTAAAGTGTTGTTAATTCATTATTAATTATTCCTACTGACCAACCATCTGTAATAATATGATGGATTGATAACAATGAGATGTGTTCTTCTTCACTTAACTTTATCAAAATACACCATAGTAGTGGTACTTCGGTTAAGTTAAAACACTTCGATGCCTCAATACCGATCAGCCTTTGGATTTCAACTTCACGCTCTACTTCTGGTAATTTTTGCAAGTCAATAATGGGCAAGGGTAAACTTAAAATGGGATGAATTATTTGAACTGGTTTTCCTTCCACTAATGTAAAGCTTGTTCTTAATATCTCATGTCGGCGCACAATATCATTAATAGCAGATTGTAGTGCTGCTACATTTAACGAGCCTTTCAAGTATGAAATAGCAGGAGTATCAAATACATGACTAATTTGTGTAAGTTGTTCTGTAAACCACAACCGTTGTTGGGCAAATGACAGGGGTAAATTTCCCTGCCGTTTTACTGGGCAAATAGGCTGTTTATCAGCAACTACATCTACACTGTTATTACGTAAAAAAGTAAGGATATCTTCTTTCCGTTTAGCTAGTTCTTTCTTGATAACTGGTGTCAGTGCATCCTTTGGAGCGTTACAGCGTAAGCGATTATCTTCAACCCAGAGCTTGACATCCAAACTGCAAAGGTAAGACAAAAATTCCTCA
Source organism: uncultured Calothrix sp. (assembly GCA_964242965.1). GTDB lineage: Bacteria > Cyanobacteriota > Cyanobacteriia > Cyanobacteriales > Nostocaceae > JANNFJ01. Next base: position 36,738 of record CAXTCQ010000001.1, read on the forward strand.
GTAGTTTTCATAATTCTACCTCCTCACGGTCACTATCTAACCCATTCGTTGGAACAAGCTGTAGTTGTTGAACTGTAAGCATCTTCTCGATATCTTCTACCAATTGAGCGACTGTCGGTGATTCAAACAAACTGCGTAAAGGTAACTCTATCTTAAAGGCTTCCCGTAACCTGGAAATAGCCTGGGTCGCTAGTAAGGAATGTCCACCCAAATCAAAGAAGTTATCGTAAATACCTATATGCTCTTGCTTTAATACCTGACCCCAAATATCAGCAACTATCTCCTCTGTTGGAGTACGAGGTGCAACAAAGCCCAATTCTGATTCGTTTTTGAAACTTGGTACAGGTAATGCGCGGCGATCTACTTTACCACTGGGAGCCAGGGGCAATGCTTCTAGCAGTACAATCACAGAAGGTACCATATGCCCTGGTAGCTTTTCTTGAAGAAAATCGCGTAACTGTTGGATTAGTTCGCTGCTTGCTAAGGTTTCCTGATAAAACTCAGACTTAGGAACAATATAAGCCACCAAGCGTTTATCATCAGGGGTCTCTTCTCTAACTACAACCACAGTTTCCCTAACAAACTGGTGCTGACACAACAGTGCTTCAATCTCTCCCAGTTCAACCCGAAAACCACGAATTTTTACCTGATGGTCAATACGTCCCAGAAATTCTATATTCCCATCAGGAAGCCACCTTCCTAAATCTCCAGTTTTATAAATTAAATCTGTGCGGTTTCCTGGTAACTTTTTCCTAGCATCTGTAAACGGATTAGGAACAAAGCTTAATTTAGTTTTTTCTTCGTTTTTCCAGTACCCAGCACCCACACCAACTCCCGAAACACAAATCTCACCTGGGGCGCCAATCGGTAATAATTTCATTTGCTCATCCAGAATGTAAAGATTTAAGTTTGCTAGTGGTTTACCAATTGGAACAGTTCGCTGATTTTCTGGCAAGGGCTTGTCAACGATAAACTGAGTAATATCATCAGCAGCTTCGGTAGGACCATAAGCGTTGACAATTTTGATATCAGGGTATATTTCAAGCCACTTATTGACCCATTCAATCGATACAGATTCTCCCGACAACATCATCCATTTTAAATCTGGTAACTCCCTTTCCTGGTTTGGTAATTGGGAAGCAAATTCAAGTAACCCTCTAAATAATGTTGGTACTAATTCAACAACTGTAATATTTTCTGATTTCAGTACTTTAAATAATTGTTCGGGAATCGCAACAGTTTCGATATCTACTATTACCGTTTTTCCACCAATTAAAAGTGGCGCCAAAAATTGCCATACGGAAATATCTGTTGAAGAAGGAGCGCTTTGCAGAAAACAAAATTCTGACATTAACTCCAACTCATCAAACTGGGCATAAATATGATTGATTGCACCATCATGTCTTATAATTGTTCCCTTTGGTAATCCTGTGGAACCAGAGGTATAGATCATGTAAGCTGTGTCAGTTCCCTCATTTATTGGTTCCAAATTTTCTTTGGAGAGGTTACTAAAGTCAAGTTTATCGTATATTATTGTGAATTCCTGGTTATGAGTCAGTTGTATACTTTCAGTCACAACCTCGTCTAAGCAGATAATAAATTTTAATTGAGAGCAGTTATCTATCAAATCAATCAGAACATTTAAGAACGAAGTATCAGTTAAGAGAAACTTGACTTCGCTATTGGATAACATATATTCAATTCTATCTGACGGATAAGTGCTATCAATAGGTACGTAAGCACCACCTGCTTTATATACAGCAAGAATAGCGATAAGAAAATTTATATCGCGGTCTTTAAATATGCCAACAAATTCACCTTTACCGAGTCCTAGTTGACGCAACATCACAGCTAACTGATTAGCTTTTTCATTTAACTCTTGATAAGTTAATTCAGTTTTATTATTAACTACTGCTATACTGCTTGGATTTTTATATACCTGTTTGTCGAATAACTGATTTATTGTAATATCAACTGGGTATTCTTTAATATTGTAGTTAAATTCTTGGACAATTTTCCGTTTATCTAAATCATTCAAAACAGTAATATCTGATATTGGAATATCGACATTAGTAATAATGCTATCTATTATGTTTACGTAGTAATCAGTTATCAATTTAATATTTTCGCTATTAAAAATAGCTTCATTGTAATCTATCGAACCGTAAACCTTATCATTTTCCGCAAGAAAAGAAACTGTAATATCATTATGATGTTTTAATATCTCAGTTTTGTTGTGAATATTTTCTAATAGTATGACTATATCAAATAACGAACATCGATTCTCAGCTTGAGGCAAATTTAATAATTCAATTAATTCATCAAAGCAATAATCCTGATGACTGTAAGCCTGAATTAAATTATCTTTGACTTGGATGAGAAAATTTTTAAATGTCATCTCATTACATAACTTAGTACGTAAGGGAATCAGTTTATTATCATTTAAATAATCTAGATTTACACCATCTATTTTTTTATAAACTGGTATTTCAACAATAAGGTCATTAGTTCTAATATACTGTTGTAGCAGTATCTTGAATGCCGATACAAGCATTAAGTACAACAAAAAATCAGACCCTTTAGTTAACTTGATAATTCCCTGAGATAAATAATCAGGTAGCTCAAAATCATGGCTTTTATTTTTCCCAGTATACAGGGAGGGTCTAGCATAATCCTGTATAAGGTTAGTTTCTGGTAATTTTCCAGAAAGTTTATTTAACCAGTATATTTTTTGAGAGAATAACTCTTGGTCATCTAATATTGTAGTCATCATTTTTAGCTAGTTTAAATTGGTTGTACTTGCAGAATAGAGAAATTAAGTAGGTAGGTGAGAGAAATTATTGTGACAACAAAGTCTTTACAAGCAGTAAGTAGGAATAAACGTTAAAATCAAACTTACATTCTGTTATTATAGCTTAGGCTTTTTACACCTACCTAATTACTATTTAATTTACAAAAATTCAATAAAAACTGTTTCTATAATGGAACAACCTTCTTTTAAAGTAGGCATATCAATTGTTAGAGGAGGCAATAATTTGATAACAGTATCATTTCTCCCTGCCCTTTCAATTATTAACCCTTTTTCAAAACAACGAGTCCCAATTTTTTTTGCCAAACTGCTACCACCAAAATTAGCCAAATCTATACCCCAAATCATGCCTATTCCCCGTATTGCTATATTTTCACTGATTGGCGATATTTTTTCGGATAGAAAATTCTTCAAGAAAAGCTCTTTAGCTTTAACATCCAGTTCAAGATTACTGCTTTCCCTATACTCTAAAGCAGCTGTAGCTCCTACAAATGCTAATTGATTACCTCTAAAAGTACCATTATGCTCACCAGGCTCCCAAATATCTAATTCTGGCTTAATTAATAATACCGACATAGGAAATCCATATCCGCTAATCGATTTAGAGAGTATAACTATATCGGGAACAACACCTGCTCTTTCAAAAGAAAAGAAAGAGCCTGTTCTACCACAACCAACTTGAATATCATCGCAAATTAATAAAATATCATTCTCGTCACACAACTTCCTTAGTCTTTGCATCCACTCGATTGGAGCAACAACAACTCCTCCCTCAGCTTGTACTGTTTCAAAAATTATCGCGGCTGGTTTTTCAATTCCTGAACTAACGTCATTTAAAACTGACTCTAAATATTTTATTGTATCAAAACTCTCCATGAATCCATAGGGATAAGGCATAAATGTTACATCATTTAATGTTCCAATTGCTCCTGCTCGAATTCCGGTGTTAGCAGTAATTGATAAGCTACCCAAAGTCATTCCATGATAGGCACCCATAAAGGAGAATATGCCTGGTCTTTTTTTGACTTTTCTAGCTAATTTTAAAGCGGCTTCAACAGCATTCGTTCCAGTTGGTCCACAAAACTGGATACGATAATCTAGATGTTTTGTACTTAGTATCGTCTCATTAAACTTAGCTAAAAATTTCTCTTTAGCGGAAGTATACATATCTAAGCCATGTGCTATTCCATCAGCATCCAAATACGACATAACTTTTTGTTTTATATAGTCATGATTGTGACCATAATTTAAAGCACCTGCACCTGCAAAAAAATCTATGTATTCTTGACCTGATTCAGCATAAAGGATGGAACCCTTAGCCCGATGAAATATGGTAGGAAAACTACGGCAATAGCTTCTAACGTTGGATTCGCACTTTTCAAAAATATTCATACAATTTATCTCGCTTTACGACTGATTTTATCTCTGGACATATATCTATTTATGTGTTTGGCTTGAAAATTCTATTCTTGCCATCAAGAGACATAATTCAAGTAAGATTTGTAAAATTTGAATATTACTTGAGATGGTATTTTAAATACTAATCCCATAGCAAGCAAAAAATTATAGTAAGAGTTTTGGATAGGCATACCTTTAACACTAGCTGATAGAGCATTCAAAGAGCTTTTTATCGTGTGCCAATCAATATTAAAAGAAATCGACATATCTAAGCTCCTAACATGATGTAATGTCCCAGGTGGCATATATAAAATCTCACCAGGATTAACGATAAACTTGATCGGTCTGGCATTTTTATATTCAGGATATTTATTGAAGTCTGGATTTTCTGGATTCACAAGAAACCATCGCCAGCCCTTGCGATAACAATATTTTGTATCTTCAGGCAGTAATATCGTAAATTGTTTACGCCCAACAATTTGAAAAAAAATATTGTTAGTCAGGAGACAATCAAAATGGAGTGGAGTAACACTATTAGAACAACCCAAGAAAAACTGACAGTAACGCCACCACTTATACCAGTACCATTCTGGTAAATAATCTAAAGGGAATGGACGAGCATCTTCTATTAATGAAGGAATTAAACTAAATAAAGGTAGGTCGTGACAATATGGTGGAGAGGGATTATTTAGAGAATCAGCTTCATAATTTTCTATTAATCCTATATATTTTCCCATTGTCAGACTACATACTTCAATCCCTTTATCACTAAATCTTTTAGCGTAAATATTCAGAGATGGTGATAATTGTTTGAAGTATTTTAATGACCATTGACTAAATCCATTCCAGCTAGGAATTACTCCATAAATTATAACAGGTCTTCCTTGACCAACATAATTTTTATTAAATTCATCACTTGAAAGCTTATATCTTCTTTCTATTTCATCTAATAATATCATGATTTTTATATTTCTATAACTGATACTTCTTTCTCTAAAATTGATGTGATTAATCGCTGTTTGTGTGTGGAAAATGATAAATCTTTTATCCGTATGCTAGGGTCAGCGATAAACTGATGCAAAAGCATTTCAATGTCTTTGAGTATCGCGGTGATAGTACTAACATCAAACTTTCTAGAATCATAGGAAAACGCTATTAATAACTCTTCCTCCGGGTATATAACTAAAATCACAGGGTAGTTATTTCTGTAATATAGTTTATCTTCCGTCATTTCTAAGAAATCTTCCGAATCGGATGGAAATTTTATAGTTGGAAGATATTCAATAACTACATGACTATCAAATAAATTTATGCCTCGTGGTATTTCGCTCCAATTATGAATTTCTGTTAATGGAGTATATTCATACTTACGTGTCTCAGCCAGCTGAGTCTGCAAATTTTGCATCCACGATAACAAAGATTGGTTAGTATCTACTTTCACATAAATTGGCAGTGTATTTACAAATACACCGGCTATTGATTCTGAACAGTACAAATCAGGTGGACGACCACTAAAAGTGCAACCATACACTACATCGCTTTGCCTGCTATAGCGACTGAGGAGAATAGCCCAGATACCATTAATTATTGTTGCTAGGGTGAGACGATATTTTTTTAGCAATGATTGTATCGTCCGTGTTATTTCTGATGATATTTTGATTATTTCCTCATCGTATCTTTGTTCTTGAGAAGACGATTTATCAATTCTTTCTATATAAGTAAGGGGAGTTGGTCTTTTTACACCCTGTAATGTTTGCCGCCAAAAAATTTCGGTTTTAGCTATATCTTGCTCCTGTAACCAATTAATATAATCTTTATAAGGGCGAGTAGGAGGCAAAGATATTTCTTTATTTTTAACAAGTGCATAATAAATTTCTACAAACTCACCCATTAGTATTCCATCAGTCCAACCATCTATGATTATGAAGTGATATGTCCAGATAAACTTATAGCAGTCATCAGTAAAGCGAATTAAATATAAACGTGCTAAACATGGCTGTGATAAGTCAAAGTACAATTCACGATCGCTCCTAATAAAATTTTCCAACTTATTTTCTTGTTCGATTGGGTCTAGATGGCGCCAGTCATGGTGGTTTATCGGTACTTTTACTTTTTTGTATACAACTTGTAGTGGGTTGTCAATTTCCTCCCAGTAAAATCCAGTACGTAAAATAGTGTGTCGATCCAATATAAACTGCCAAGCTTTTTCAAAAATATCTGTATCAAGATTACGGAGGGTACGGACAGATTGAAAAAAGTATAGCTTTGATTCATTTTCTGCATACAAACAGTGGAAGAGAACACCTTTTTCTAGAGGTGTAAGTTCATATATATCTTCAATATTTTCTGCGTTCATTTGCTTCTTTTCTCACTTTTTTGGCTAATTTTCGTTATAAACTTATCCAACTTTTGCTGATTCAAGTTAGCTTTTGGAAAGTCGGAGGGTGTATACATTATTGTTTCGACTGACTGACAGTGAATAATAAGAGAACGTATTGCTTTGATAAAACTGTTAGCTACGTTTTCAATTGTTTCTTGACGGTGAATAGCCTTACTGTACGTCCAATGCAATTGCAATTGTTCTTGAACTACAATCGTATTAATCTCTAGTAAATAAGCTGGGTTTGTGGGATTGCTGTAGTTGATGCCTTGAGAATTTTGGGGTAGAGCAAATAAAGACGAATCTGAAATCACCTGGTCATAGTGACCTAAGTAATTAAAACTAACTTCACTCTGAGGAAGGGCTTGCAGTTTTGATTGTATCTCCTGCTCACTGCTCAAGTAGTGTAGTACACCATAACCAATTCCACGATTGGGAACGCCGCGTAAATATTCTTTTATTGATACTAATGAATCTCCCATGTCAGAGGATTCTGTTATATCTAAAATGGCTGGGAAACAAGTGCTAAATAAGCCAACAGTATGGGATAGATTTACATCTTTGAATATTTTCTCTCGACTATTATCTCTAATATCAACCCGCAGTTTCTGTTCTCCTGTCCATTTTGCAAAAGCTTGTACTAAAGCTGTTAGTAAAACATCGTTGATTTGAGTACTATAGGCTTTGTGTATCTCCTCCAGTAAAGCTTTTGTTTCTTGTTTATTTAGACAAACTGATATGGTATCCAAATTAGCTACTGTATTATCAGATGTTGAATAGTCAACGGGTAAGCGACTAAACGATTTTTGCGTCTCTTGGAGCCAATAATCCTGATCTCGCTCTATTTCTGAAGATTGAGCATACTTTTGCAGAGATTGTGCCCACCGTATGTATGAGGTGGTATTATCTAGCAAATGTATCGCCTCGCCTTGACTTATTTGCTGATAAGCCGTTTGCAAGTCTTCTAGCAAAATCCGCCAAGAAACACTATCAACTGCAAGATAATGAATAATAATTAGCAAGTAGCTGGTTTGTTGTGGTGTTAGGTCAAAGAAAGCAAACTTTACAAGTGGGCCTTCAAATAGATTCAAACTTGCCTCTAATTCCGCAGCTTGTGATTCTATTGCGAGTTTTCGCTCGATTTCTGGTAGTGCCGATAAATCTACTCGTTTTAGTTCAATAGTATCATTGGAACTAGCATAAACCTGTTGCCAAGCGGAGTCTCTGTGAATTAAACGCAAGCGAAATACATCATGATGTTCAATCAAACGCTGTAAAGCCTGTTCTAACAAATTGCGATCGCACACCTGCTGTATTTCCAGCAGTAAAGATTGGTTGTAATGATGTATATAGGGCTGATTTTGTTTAAGGAAACAATGCTGAATTGGTGTGAGGGGTAACTCTTTTGTTCCTAAATCCTGCTCCAGCTGATTGGTTTGAGTAATATATAAATCTGTTGCTAATTCATCAATTGTTTGATGTCTAAAAAACTGTTCGGGTCTTAACTGCAACCCTGCTTGGTTAGCCTTAGCAGCAATTTGAATCGTATTTATGGAATTTCCTCCCAATTCAAAAAAGTTATCATGGATACCTATTTGTTCGATACCTAAGACATCTTGCCAAATATCTGCCAGCAATTGCTCGATTTCTTTTTCAGGAGTAACGTAATCATTACCTAAATTAGGACGAGCATATTTTGCTTTAGAGGAATTGACTGAAGATAAATTTTCCTCTAAAAGCGCTAATTGCTGTTCCAAATAATTGTTAGAATTACTCTGCTGAATTAAAGCTTGCAAATCTAGTGGCAATACAACAACTTGGGATAGGCTACTTTGCACGACACGATTGAAAGTATCAACACCTTCTTGAGGCAATATTCCTTTTTTAAGAATTTCTTTGCGTCCGTGTTGAATTTCGCTTGGTATTACAGTCTTAACAGCCATCCCGACTTCTTGCCAATCATGCCAATTTATCGATACTGTGGCTTGAGAAGATATAGAATTATTGTAATGAGCATAAGCATCCAGAAAGGCATTGGCTGCACAATAATCTACTTGCCCGGCATCACCCAGTATAGAGGCGGTTGATGAAAAAAGTACAAAGAAGTCCAGATCTATACTCTTCAAAACTTCGTTCAAGATTAATGTGCCTTTAACTTTTGGTGCTAATACATTGCTTGCCATATCCTGGGTTTTGAGTTGGATAATACCACTACCAGCAATACCAGCCGCATGAAGTACACCATTAATTTGACCAAATTTTTGTAATGCTTGAGTAATTACTGCTTGCATTTCTTGAAAATTGGTCACGTCGGCACTTTTGACCTCAACCTCTGCCCCCAATTCCTCAAGCGATCGCACTTTCCGTATCTTACTGCTAATAGGATCTTGGCTATCATGAGTTGCTAACCATTGTTCCCACTCGGAGCGTTCAGGTAGTAGCCCTCGTCCAATTAGTATTAACTTAGCTTTTAGTGTCTTTGCTAGATGTTGTGCCAATACCAAACCAATGTCACCAAGTCCCCCAGTAATTAAGTAAACTCCACCTTCTCTCAACTTAGTTTTGCCTGCAATATGCTCATCTAAGGGTATGGCTTCAAAGCTTTGAACCCAACGATGATATCCACGGTAAGCAATGAACTCATTAGTTTGCTGTAATGTTAATTCAGTGATAAGGCTATCTATGAGTTTTTTTGATAAATGGGTTTGAGCAGAAGATATTACTATATCAACACTACTGCAATTGATGTTTGGATACTCTTGAGGTATTACCTTGCATGGTCCTAAAACTGTAGCCTTCTCTGGGCATAAATTTTCATCTCCAGTGACATCATGCAAATTGGTGGTTACGACCATTAGCTTCAAAGAATTGGTAACATCTTGTCTTCCCAAAGCTTGTGCTAGAAACAGCAAACTCCAGAAACCCAAATTTTGAGCTTCTTCAAAAAAGTGATGCGATGATTCTGTTTGTTCTACCGCCTTATAGGAGGATAAGGTATTATTTGCCGTAACACTCCAAAAGTGAGCGATCGCATTTGGGTTTAAATCCAATGTGCTAAGTTCTTGCAGCAAGGTATCATAGTCACTACTTGTTTGGGGATTAATTGCGTAAGCCCCATCACCTAACTTGGTAAATTGCTCTCCAATTGCTACAGTTATGACATTATGACCCTGTAATTCCAACTGCTCTGCAACTTGCGAACCAACTCCAATAGTATCAACAAAGACTAAGCAACATAGTTTTTGTGATGATTTTGATGGTAAGTGGGGAGAACGCTTCCAGGAAGGGATATAAAACCATTCAGCAATATTCGGTTTTTTGTGTAATGTTTGTTGCGCTTGTGTAGCTAAGTTGGCTTCAGGATTAGCATCAATCCAGTAACGCTGACGTTCAAATGGATACGTTGCTAAGGGAATACGAGTGCGTTGTTCATTGGCATAAAAGCCAGACCAATCTACTTCTACCCCAGCCACCCACAGGCGACCCAATGTATTTATTAAAAATGCTACATCTAACTGCTGCTCGTAGGAATGCCGTAGGGTGGGGAGCATCACTAATTTAGCTCTATCCTCACTTTCTAGACATTGGGATGCGAAACTAATTAATCCTTGACCAGGACCTACCTCTAATAAAATAGGATTGTCTTTTTGCCATAAATTTTGTACACCCTCAGCAAAGCGCACTGCTTGACAAAGGTGCTTCACCCAATAATTGGGATCGGTTGCTTGTTCCGCTGTAATCCAAGTACCGGTGACATTAGAAATGTAGGGAATTTTCGGGGGTTTAAGGCTAAATGTTTTGACTAAATCACCAAAAGCAGGTGCGATCGCCTCCATCATCAGAGAATGGAAAGCGTGAGATGTCTGCAAACGCTTACCAATTAAATTTTGCTCCCCTAGTTTCTGCTCCCATGCTTCGACTGCATCCTTAACACCCGCAATCACACACAATGATGAGCCGTTGATTGCAGATAAGGAAATATCTTCATTCAGGAGGGGCTGTATTTCTTCTTCTGAGAGAGGAACTGCCAACATTGCTCCTTCTGGCAATTCTTCAATCATTTGTGCTCTTCTAGCAACTAAGGTTAAGGCATCTTCTAGAGACAAAACTTCAGCTATAGTTGCTGCTACATATTCGCCGATGCTGTAGCCAATCATTGCTGTAGGATGAATTCCCCAGGAAATCCACAGTCGAGCTAAAGCATATTCAACAACAAATATGGCGGGTTGGGTGAAAACGGTTTGATTTAGTAAAGATGTTGCCTGTAATGTTTCTGCATCTGCTTGTTCCTGACCACGACCTAGCATTTTTCGCAAATCCAAGCCGCTTGAGCGGGTATCTTGTTTCTGCGTACTGCCATTCTTGGTGTTTCTCTGGGGATATAACACATCTCGCAAATCCAGACCAAGGAGCGGTTTGAGGATTTCGCAACATTTGTCAACATAGGAACTAAATATTGGCTCAGTTTGGTAAAGCTCAAGAGCCATATCCAAATAGTGAGTTCCTAGTCCAGAAAACATAAAGGCAACAGGACGTTGCTGAATTTTCTGAGTATTCGTAACAACCCGTTTTGGGTCTTGAAGTGCATTGACAGCATCTTGCATATCCCGACAAACAACCGTGCGCCGATAGTCGAAAGCCTTGCGCCCAACTTGCAATGTGTAAGCTGCATCGGCAAGATTTAAATCGGGGTGTTCTTGGAAATAGTTAGCTAAATTTCTGGTGGCTGTTTCCAGTGCAGAACTGGTTTTGGCAGATAGCGTTAATAATTGCCAAGGTCGAGAGGGGCTAGAAGCTTTGACAATAGGGGCTTCTTCGAGAACTACATGAGCATTTGTTCCCCCTAACCCAAAGGAACTAACTCCCGCACGCCGAGGAATACCATTACTTTGCCAATCGGTAAGTTGGGTATTGACATAGAAAGGACTGTTGGCAAAGTCAATTTCCGGATTAGGCGAAGTAAAGTGTAAACTCGGAGGTATTTGCTTGTGCTTAAGGGCTAAGACAGTTTTGATTAATCCCGTTACCCCGGCCGCAGCATTCAAATGTCCAATATTGGTTTTAACCGAACCAATGGCACAGAAACCTCTCTTTTGGGTACTTAAGCGAAAAGCTTGTGTCAGGGCGGCAATTTCAATTGGGTCTCCTAAAGCTGTTCCGGTTCCATGAGCCTCAATGTAAGTAATAGTCTCTGGTTCTACCTCGGCAACTAATTGGGCTGTTCTAATTGCCTTTGCTTGAGTGTCGATGCGGGGTGCTGTATAGCTAACCTTTAATGAACCATCATTATTGATAGCTGAACCTTTGATTACAGTATGAATTGTATCGCGATCACTCAAAGCATCTTCCAATCGCTTTAATACTATAATACCTACACCTTCACCATCAATATAACCCTGGGCATTAGCATCAAATACACGGCAGTGACCATCAGGAGACATGATTCCTCCTTCACCGTATTGATATCCAGCTTTTCTCACTGGGTCAACGTAAACACCACCAGCTAGAGCCATATCACATTCACCATTTAACAAGCTTTGACAAGCTAAATGGACAGCAACTAAGGATGTTGAACAAGCTGTTTGAACTGTATAACTAGGCCCGGTCAAATTAAGCTTATAAGAAGTACGTGTGGAAATGAAATCTTTATCACAACCTAACGATATTTGTAGTCCATCCGCTGATATTGCGTTTAAATTTGAATAAACGTTAAGTGCATATGAATATGAGCTAGCTCCTGCGAAAACACCTACTGAAGATTCCTCTATTCCAGATTTATATCCTGCATTCTCTAATGCTTCCCATGCACACTCTAAAAAAATACGGTGCTGGGGGTCAGTTATTTCTGCTTCTTTGGGATTAAATCCAAAAAAAGAAGCATCAAATAACTCAGCATCATCTATTATAGAATGTGCCTTAACATAATTTGGGGAATCTAAAAGTTCTCTATCTACTCCCGCTTCCAACAGTTCTTCATCGCTTAAAAAAGAAATTGATTCTATACCGTTTTGAAGGTTATTCCAGAATTCATCAATATTTTTAGCTCCAGGGAATCTTCCTGCCAATCCAATAATCGCTATTTCCGAACCATTAAATGTAGAAGTTGCTGCTGTTGAAATGCTCATTATCTTAATTCTTCCTTGGACTTTTTCAATACATTTACTTCTTAAAAGTAACTTTCTTATTTACTGAGCATCTGCAACTTAAGATAAATGCTAGATGCTAATTCAATTATTAATTCAAATAAATCTTAGATGTTTTTAAGAGCTTTAATTTTTTGCAGACGTTTTCTTTGTTGAGTTTTTCCATCTGCAATTTTCTCATTTACATTAGCCATCATATCATGAGATAGTTGTTGATTGTTAGACTGTACCAAAGAATTTGCTAAGGAGTTAATGGTTGGATATCTAAATAAATCTATCAGGGATAAGTCTTGTTTCAACACTTCACGTAACTTAGTACGCACTTGGACTTGAAGTAATGAATCACCGCCAAGATCAAAGAAATTATCGTAAATACCTATGTCTTGAATTCCCAGGAGATTTTGCCAGACTTTGGCAATAGTTGCTTCAACTTCATTTCGAGGTGCAACATAATCATTTTGTAAGTTAGGACGGGGATGACTTAGTTTAGAGAAACTTGTTGAAGCCGATTTATCTTCTAAAAATGCCAGTCCTTCTTCCAAATAACTAAAAGAATTATTACGCTCTATCAAAGTTTGAAAATCTTTTGTTGACACAATAACATGGGGCAAAGAACTTCCCAAAATACGATTAAAAGCGTCGATACCTTCTTGCGGCATTATTCCTTCTTCAAGCTCTTTTTCCCTCACATATTTGATTGTATCTGGTATTACAGTTTCAACTGCCATACCTACTTCTTGCCAGGTATCCCAGTCGATTGATACTGTTAATAGTCCAGATTTATAAGCATTATTTGCATATACGTCTAAAAATGCATTAGCCGCACAATAATCGACTTGTCCAAATTCACCCAAAATAGAGCTTGTGGATGAGCAAAGTACTAAGAAATCTAGATTGATATTCTGAAAAACCTGCTGGAGTACAATTGTTCCTCTAGTTTTTGGTGCTAATACCTTACTTGCTATATCCTGCGTTTTCAATTGGATGACACCACCACCAGCAATACCAGCTGTATGGATAACACCATTAATTTGACCAAATTTTTCTATTGACTGAGTAATCACAGATTGCATTTGTTCGTAATTTGTCACATCTGCACTAATTACCAAAACCTCTGCCCCAAGAGTCTCCAAAACTTGAATTTTATGAATTATACGGCTATATGTATCTTCCTCATCATGAGTCGCCAGCCATTCCTGCCAATTGCTTTTTTCGGTAATACTCTTACGTCCAACTAAAATCAATCTAGCCTGCACCGACTTTGCTAGATTTTCTGCTAATGTTAAGCCAATGCCACCCAATCCACCAGTAATTAAGTAAACCCCCCTTTCCTTCAACTTACTTTTATCAGCCATGCTCTGTTCTAAACGCATAGGCTCGAAGGATTGAATCCAACGACGATCTCCACGGTAGGCAACTGCACTGCTGCCTTTCTGTACTGTAAATTCTGTTAGGAGATAATCTAAAACTTTTTGAATTGATGGATTATTGGAAGAAGTAATAACTGTATTAATCATACAGCAATTGATATTTGCATATTCCTTTGGAATTACCTTACATGGACCTAATATAGTTGCCTTCTGCGGGCATAATTTATCCTCACCAGTAACATTGTATAAGTTACTGGTAACAACCATAAGTTTCAGGGAATTATTAATATCTATTGTTCCTAATGCCTGCGATAAGAAAAGTAGACTCCAAAAACCGAGATTTTGACAATCTTCAAAGAACTGATGTTGCGTTTGTTCGTCTTGCTCTTGGGTCGATAAAATATCGTTGGGAGTTATACTCCAAAAGTGGGCGATCGCTTGTGGTATCCAATTCTGTTCTTGCAGTGCTTGCAGCAAGGCATTATAATCATCCCTTTGTTGGGGATTAATTGCATATGTATAGTCATTGAGTTTCGCGAAATTATCTGCAATTCTAACGACAATCACATCCTGATCCTGCTTCTTGAGCCTTTCGGCAACCTCTGCTCCTACTCCATAGGTATCAGCAAACACCAACCAACATAATTTTTGTTCCAAAGATTTTTTCTTTTGGAAAAGCTCAAGCGGTGTGGATTCTTTCCAACGAGGAACATAGAACCAATCAGCAATATCTGGCTTCTTACCTAAATTTGCCTGAGACATCATTGCTAAAGTAGCATTTCTATTTAAATCAATCCAGTAACGCTGGCGTTCAAAAGGATAGGTTGGTAAAGGAAGGCGATGACGGCGCTCATTATTGTAAAAACCAGACCAATCTACTTTCACCCCAAATAGCCACAGCTTACCTAAACTATTAAGTAAAAATGCGATATCAGACTCTTGCTGTTGAGGATGGCGAAGTGATGTCAGTACTAAAGATTCTTCTTTTTGATGCTGTTTAACAAAAGTGCTTAACGTTCGTCCTGGTCCTACTTCCAAGAATAGTGTTTCGGGTTTTTTCGCTAACTCTGTAATTCCTTCGCAAAAACGTACAGGCTGCCTCAGATGTTTTGCCCAATAATTGGGGTCTGTTGCTTGGGCTTTTGTAATCCAAGTACCACTGACGTTGGACACAAAAGGAATTTTCGGTGGATTTAGTTTAAACTTTTGTAGAAATTGGACAAAGGTTTCAATGATGGGTTCCATCATTTGAGAATGAAAGGCGTGGGAAGTATGCAAACGTCTACAGCTTACACCTATTTGTTGTAACTCCTGTTGCAATTGGTCTATTGCTTCTGTAGAACCTGATACCACGCAGGAAGAAGGTGCATTACTTGCAGCTAGAGATATTTCCTGCTCTAGCTGTTGTTTTACTTCCTTTTCTGGAAGCCCTATCGAGAGCATAGCACCACCAGGTAACTGCTGCATAAGTTTTCCTCGTGTCGCTACTATCGCCAAAGCATCTTCTAAAGAAAATACTCCAGCCAAAGTAGCAGCTACATATTCTCCTATACTGTGACCAATCATCATCTCAGGATGTACACCCCATGTCATCCACAGCTTGGCTAAAGCATATTCGATCGCAAACAGCACTGGTTGAGTAATTGCTGTTTGTTGCAATTTTTGTGTTGCTTCTTGAGCTTTTTCTTCGCTTGGATAGAGAACTGTACGCAAGTCTAATTCCAAGCGAGGTTTGAGCAGTTCGCAGCAGTAATCAAATTGCTCTCTAAATACGGTTTCGCTCTCATATAATTCCCGACCCATATTTACATATTGCGAACCTTGTCCGGAAAACATAAATATAATCGGACGATTACAAGGTTCTTGATAACGGGTAAAAGCTCTTTGAGGGTCTCGCAATGCATTGATTGCGTCTTCCTGATTTTGGCAAACTACCATGCGGCGATGATTCAAATTCCAGCGACCCACTTGCAAGGTATGGGCAACATCAGCAAGATTTAAATCTGGATGTTTCTGGAGGTAATTAGCCAGATTTTCTGTAGCAGTTTCCAGTGCTGTATTTGTCTTGGTTGAAACTAATAATAACTGCCAAGACCTTGAAGGGCTAGAAGGTTTAGGTATGGGAGCTTCTTCTAAAATTACATGGGCATTTGTTCCACCAAAACCAAAGGAACTAACACCCGCACGACGAGGAGTACCGTTAGTTTTCCACTCAGATAATTTATTATTTACATAGAAAGGACTGTTCGCAAAATCTATCCGGGGTGATGGTTCCTCAAAGTTTAAACTAGGGGGAATTTGTTTGTGTTTTAAGGCTAGTAAGGTTTTAATCAAGCCTGAAACCCCAGCAGTTGAATCTAAATGCCCAATGTTGGTTTTCACAGAACCAATGCGACAAAAGCCTTTTTTCTGAGTTTTTGCGCGGAAAGCCTGTGTTAATGCAGCTATTTCAATTGGATCGCCCAGTGTAGTACCTGTTCCATGTGCTTCAATGTAGCTAATAGTATCGGGTTCGACTTCAGCCATAACTTGAGCCGCCCTAATTACCTTCGCTTGACCATTTACACTCGGTGCTGTGTAACTAACTTTATCTGACCCATCGTTATTAATCGCGGAGCCTTTGATGACCGCATGGATGCAATCTCCATCTGCGATCGCTTCTTCTAGACGTTTGAGAACTACAATACCCAAACCCTTCCCTCTTACGGTTCCCGCAGCCTTTGCATCAAAAGCACGGCAATGTCCATCGGGAGATTCAATTCCTCCCTCTTGGTATAAATAACCATCTGCTGTTGATATTGAAACTCCTCCTGCTAAAGCAATATTACACTCACCACTGAGCAAACTTTGGCAGGCTAAATGTACAGCAATTAATGAGCTTGAGCAAGTAGTTTGCACCGCATAACTGGGCCCATTTAAGTTTAATTTATAAGAAGTAAGTGTAGTAACATAATCTGGAGAAGTTCCCTTTTCTATCTGTGCATCACCGACAGAGGCTACGATATCGTAATTTGAGTAAATGTTAAGTAAATAACTACCAAAACTTGTACCAGCATAGACACCAATAGGCTTTTTATAGACTTCAGAGCTATAACCAGCATCTTCAAGTGCTTTCCATGAATGCTCCAAGAAAAAACGCAGCGAAGGGTCCATGACTTCAGCTTCTCTGGGACTGATGTCGAAGAATGAAGCATCAAACAAGTCTATATCTTTGACTACACCCTTTGCTTTAACATAATTTGGGTTGCTTAATAAGGCAGAATCTACACCTAAAGCTTTTAATTCTTGGTCGGTAAATCTATGTATTGATTCTACACCATCTCGAAGATTTTGCCAGAATTCATCAAGATTTTTAGCATCAGGGAAACAGCCGCTCATGCCGATAATAGCTATTTCTAAACCAGTTTTATGACTTAAATACGCTGAGTTTTCCATAGCTGATTTTTCCATAATTAATATGACCTATTCTTTATTAGCTATTTGTTAAACATTCTGTTGTTGATTACGTAAAAAGCGTTGCTTTAATCTGGCTTTACCAACTTCTAACTCTTCATTTAATTCATTGCTTTGATTCGCAAATACATCATTATCTTCTTGGTTTAAGTATCGGGATATGGAGCTTATAGTTGGATATTTGAAAAGGTCAGTTATAGCTAAGTCGGCTTTAAATAGTTCTCGTAGTTTGCTGTAGATTTGAAGCACATTTAGCGAATGACCACCGAGGTCAAAAAAGTTATCTTCAATACCGACCTTTTCAACTTTAAGTGTTTTCTGCCATATATCGGCAATTGCAAGCTCCATGTCATTTCGCGGTAATACGTAAGCTGTTTCCAGTTCTGGGCGAAGATTGTCTGGATTAAGCAGAGCTTTACGGTCTATTTTCCCGCTTGGTGCTAGCGGTAGATTTTCCAGCATTACAAAGGCAGAAGGAACCATGTGGTCAGGTAATTTTTCCTTCAAGAAGCTACGCAGTTCGCTAATACTAGGGACTGGCTCTGTCTTCGCAACCACATAGGCAACTAATATCGTGTTATCTACTTCCTCTTGATAAACCACAACTACATTTTCACGAACATTCGGGTGCTGACCAAGAAATGTCTCTATTTCACCAAGCTCAACCCGGAAGCCACGAATCTTTACCTGATAGTCAATACGTCCCAGAAATTCTATATTCCCATCCGGAAGCCATCTGCCTAAATCTCCAGTTTTATAAATTAAATCTGCACGATTTCCTGGTAACTTCTTCCTCGAATCTGTAACATCTGTAAACGGATTCGGAACAAAGCTTAACTTAGTTTTTTCTTCGTTTTTCCAGTAACCAGCACCCACACCAATTCCCGATACGCAAATCTCTCCAGGAGCACCAATTGGTAACAATTTCATTTGCTCATCCAGGATGTAGAGATTTAAGTTCGCTAGTGGTTTCCCAATTGGAATTGTTCGCTGATTTTCTGGCAAGGGTTTGTCAACGATAAACTGGGTAATATCATCAGCAGCTTCGGTTGGACCATAAGCGTTAACAATTTTAATTTCCGGATATACTTGGAGCCACTTATTTACCCAATTAACCGACACTGGTTCCCCTACAACCATCATCCATTTCAAACTGGGCAATTCTCTTTCGTTATTTGCTAGCCCCGAAGTATATTCAAGCAACCCGCCAAATAATGCTGGTACTAATTCAACAACTATTATTTCTTCTGATTTAAGTACTTTAAATAGTTTATCGGGAATCGCAACAGTTTCAATATCTACTATTACTGTCCTTCCGCCAATTAACAGTGGTGCTAAAAACTGCCAAACGGAAATATCGGTTGAAGAAGGGGCACTTTGGAGAAAACAAAATTCCTCGGTCAATTCCAACTCATCAAACTGGGCATAAATATGATTAACTGCACCATCATGTCTAACCATTGCTCCCTTAGGTAGTCCCATGGAACCGGAGGTATAGAGCATGTAGGCTGGGTCGCTAGCATCGTTTATTGGCTCTAGATTGTCTGTGGGAAGGTTAATAAAACCAAGCCTATCGTATATTGTTAATTCCTGATTATGATTTAGTTTTATGCTTTCAGGAATAATCCCGTCTAAACAAATAATCAATTTTAATTGAGAACAGTTATCTATTAAGTTTGTCAAAACAGTTAATAAGGAAGTATCAGTTAAGAGAAACTTGACTTCGCTATTGGATAACATATATTCAATTCTATTTGACGGATAAGTGCTGTCAATTGGTACGTAAGCACCACCTGCCTTATATATAGCCAGAATAGCGATAAGAAAATTTATATCGCGGTCTTTAAATATGCCTACAAACTCTCCTTTACCGAGTCCTAGTTGACGCAGCATTACAGCTAACTGATTAGCTTTTTCATTTAGCTCCTTATAAGTTAATTTAGTTTCTTCGTGAACTACAGCTATATTGTTAGGGGTTTTACATACTTGTTCTTCAAATAGCTGATTGATAGTCTTAGAAATTGGATATTCTTTAGTATTGTTATTATACTGTTTAAATAACTGGCTTGTATCAGATTCTTTCAAAAAAACAATATCTGATATTTTAGCGTTCACATTATTTATAAGATTTTCAAGAACATTAGTATAGTATCTGCTGAATAATTTGATATTTTCATTCTGAAAAAGGTGCTCACTATACTCTATGTTGGCACTAATAAACTCATCATTAATTAAAAAAGAAAATGTCATATCGTTATTAAGATAATTTAAATCATTTTTATTATGAATATTTTCTAGTAAAACTACTATATCAAAAAGTGAACAACGATTAGAGCTTGTTGATATCTCCAATAACTGAGTTAACTCATCAAAATTACAGTTTTGATTGTTAAAAGCACCGAGGATCGCCTCTTTGACTTGAAAAAGATAATTTTGGAATGATAGTTGAGGTATTACCTGAGTAAGTAAGGGAATAACTTTGCTATTTAAATCATTTGTAGCAATTTCTTCATATATAGGTATCCCGACAATAACATCGTTATTTCGAGTATATTTTTGCAGCAATATATTTAACACAGATACCAGTATCCAGTAAGTGCAAAAGTAAGAGCCTTTTGCTAGCTTAATGATTGCTTGAGATAAGTTATTTGATAAATCGAAACGAAGTGATTTGTTTTTATCAATAAACTGCATAGGTCTTAGATAATCCAACCTTAAATTTGTTTCTGGCAGTTCTCCCGATAATTTATTTATCCAATAAATTTTTTGTGACAATAAGTCATTCGAGTGTAAACACATAATCATTTTTCACCTGATAACAAAATACTTGCAATAATTAAAATCGAAAGCTTTGATCTCTGTTGATTTGTTATTTTTTATTGTCAGCTTTTCAAAGCTTATATTAATGCTTTAATTTCTTAGGAAAGAATCGAAGTGCAATGACATTTCTTTTTCCAATGTTAATAATTTAATATGGGATCTTTGTTCCATAACTAATAATAACTCCTTAATACGTACTTTAGGATTAGTCACCATGCTTTCGAGCAATATTTTTAAATGATCCAAGATATTAATGATTGTTATAGCATCAAAGCGGCGAAAATCATAATTGATTCCAATAATCAGTTCTGATCCAGGATACCCAACTATGTTTAAAGGATAGTTCGTTTTATAATATTGAGTATTCCCACAAACATTTATACTACCCCATTCTTCTAAAAATTTACCTGTTTTTTGGTTCTCGAACACGAAGAAGCTATCAAATAAGGACACATTCCCTCGCACTTTACTGCACTTCTGTACATCTACCAGTGGATAGTATTCATATTCACGAATTTCTATTAATTTAGTTTGTAATTGCTGAAGCCAAGGTAATAGATATTCATCCATATTTACCTTGATATATACTGGTAAGGTATTAACCATTTCCCCCACCATTGACTCCGAACCCTCTAAATCTACTGGACGACCGGAAGAAGTACAGCCATATACTACATTTTTTTCACCACTGTAATGACTGAGGAGTATAGCCCAAGCTCCCTGAATTAAGGTACTCATGGTGAGGTAATGCTCTCTTGCTAATGAATCTAAATTTCTCGTACTTTCTTCCGATAGGGTAATTTGTAAATCCTCGTAGCGTTCTTCTATATTTGATAAGTTATTGGAATATAGGTTAGTTAAGGGAGTAGGTTTTTTTAATTCCTTAAGTTCATGTTGCCAGAACTCCTCTGCTTTTGATGAATCTTGCTGTTGCAACCAGCTAATATAGTTTCCAAAACAACTACCACCTAGTAAAGGTGTATCTTGACCCCGACAATACGCCTCATAAATTTCAACTACATCTTTTAATAAGAATGGATATGACCAACCATCAAGAATGATTAGATGGTTACTTAAAAAAAGATAGTAAGCATGTTCTTGAATCTGAATTATATTCACACGCATTAAAGGTGCTTGGGAAAGATCGAAACGTTGCATTCGATCGCTTTTGACAAAAGACTTTAATCGCTCTTGTTGTTCTAATGGATCAATTCCTTGCCAATTTTGGTACTCTATAGGTACTTTAACTTGCTTATGTACAACTTGTAATGTATTATTCAATTCTTCCCAATAGAAACTAGTACGCAATACTGTATGCAGATTCGTGACTTGCTGCCAAGCATACTTAAGAGCGGGAATATTCAGATTGCTATGAATAGTATAGACTTGCTGCATATGGTATAATTCCATTTCCGTGGCATGCAAAGCGTGAAAAAGGATGCCATCCTGTATAGGAGATAGTGGGTATATATCTTGGATATCTTCTCTCATGTTGTTTGATTTTTATTCCCTAGAGTGATTTTTGCTAAAAAGCTATCAAGCTCTTGTTGATTCAAGTTTGCTTTTGGGAAATTAGAAGGTGTATCATTTTTAATAACTTTTTGTTCTGCTTGACTTGCTTTTCTCGTAACTGCCACAGTTGCCAAATCTGCAACTGTTTGATGTTGAAATAATTGTTTAACGGTCAGTTTTAGACCAGCTCGGTTAGCTCTAGTGATAATGACAATAGCAAAAATAGAATCCCCACCTAACTCAAAAAAGTTATCGAAAATACCCACTTGCTCTACACCAAGTACATCAGCCCAAATTTCAGTCAGCTTGGTTTCTACGTAATTACGAGGTGCTACTAGGTTTTTATCTTTAGGTCTTATTGTATCAGGTATAGGTAGCGCTTTGCGGTCAACCTTACCATTAGGTGTTAATGGTAGTGTTTCTAATACAACAAAAGCTGCTGGCACCATGTAATTTGGCAATTTCAACTCTAAAAAGCCACGTAATTCAGGAATTGTCAGTGTTTGCTCTTTTTGAGGAACTACATAGGCTACTATCCTTTGAGAATCTGCTTCTGAAGAATAAACCGCAACAACAGCTTCTTGTACTCCTGGGTATTGACCGATTTGAGTTTCAATTTCTCCCAGTTCAATCCGGAAACCACGTATTTTGACTTGGTTATCAATACGACCAATATACTCTATCTCCCCATTCGGCAGATAGCGGGCTAAATCCCCAGTTTTATACAACCGCTCTCCTGGTAGATTAGCGTAAGGATTGGGAATAAACTTATCCGCAGTCAGTTCAGCTTGATTGAAATAACCACGGGCTAAACCCGCACCACTCATATACAGTATTCCTGGTACACCAACAGGGACAGGCTGTAAATTTCGATCTAACAAATAAGCCTGTGTGTTGTGAATCGGACGACCAATTGGCGGGGTGTTGCTAGCACCCTTCTGTATCCAGGAAGAGGTCGAATAAGTTGTATCTTCGGAAGGTCCATACAGGTTAAATACCTGTTGTATATTATTTTGCTGATATAGTTGTTGTACGAGCTGATTTTGAAGCGGTTCTCCTGCGATATTAACAGTCTGCACTGTTTGTGGAATACTATTATTCCTGATTAATTGGGAAATTACACTAGGGACAGTATTGATTAATGTTACACCAAAGGCTGCTGGCAAAGTTGCTAAATATAGCGCATTCTCGATTAAAATCACCTTGCCACCATAACAGAGAGGAACAAACACCTCAAAGACCGAAAGGTCGAAGCAAATCGAGGTTGATGCCAAAACCCCAGCCCAAGCTTCTGGGGTAAAGGTTTTGTTTGCCCAATCCAACATTGCAACTGTGCTAGCGTGTTTAACCATTACACCTTTCGGTTTGCCAGTAGAACCAGAGGTATAGATGACATATGCTAAGTTGTCAGTTGTTAGTTCAGAGAATACATTTTCCTGTCTGTGTTGGGCTATCAAATGCCAATCAGTATCTAAATATACTACCTGAGCTTGGTGTTGCGGTATTTCCTGCACAAGCGATGCTTGAGTTAGTAAAACTGGCGCTTGAGTGTCTTTTAGGATAAAAGCTATACGTTCTTGAGGATAGTTAGGGTCTAGGGGTACATATGCGCCACCTGCTTTGAGGATAGCTAATAGCCCGATGACCATATCAAGCGATCGCTCTACACAAATCCCTACCAATACCTCCGGTTTTACTCCCAATGAACGCAAATAATGCGCTAGTTGATTTGCTCTTTTGTTAAGTTCCCCATAGGTTAGCTGTTGATCTTCAAATACTATTGCTATTGCATAGGGTGTGCGTTCTACTTGAGTCTCGAATAACTCATGGATGCATTGCTCTTTAGAATATTCAATTTGAGTCTGATTCCACTCTACAAGCAACTGATGTCGTTCAGGTTCTGTTAAAAGCGATAACTCGCCAAGACGCTGCTGTGGATTAATGACCATGCTTTCTAACAAAGTCTGCAAATGCCCTAGCATCCGGTTGATAGTTTCACTGTCGAAGCGATCACTATCATTACACGTAATCTTGAGCAAAAACTCGTCACCAGAAATCACTGTTAGGGTTATAGGATAATTAGTCTTTTCAAAGCTGTAAAAATCCTCCACCTCCAAATTTATATCCCTATGCCGTACGGAAGCATCTACAGTATAGTTTTCAAAAACTACTATGCTCTCGAATAAAGATACACCTTTGGGAACTTCGCTCCATCCTTGGACTTTTACTAACGGATAATATTCGTATTGACGTGCCTCAACCAGCTGATCTTTGATTTTCTGAAGCCACGGCAAAAGAAATTCTTCGGGTGATACTTGGACTCGAATCGGTACTGTGTTGATAAACAGCCCCACCATAGACTCCGCTTTACCTAAAGTATCAGGACGACCAGAAGTTACTGCTCCAAAAACTACGTCCTCCTGACCACTATAACGGCTTAATAGCAAAGCCCAAGCTCCCTGTACTAAAGTGTTGAGCGTTAGCTGGTATTGCTTTGCTAAAGATTGTAATGCTGCTGTTGTGACTACAGAAAGCTTTAGTTTGCCCTCGTCATAGCTATCCGTTTGAGTCAGTAAACTAGCTCCTTTACTCACTGATAGCTGTGTGGGAGTGGTAAAACCTTTAAGCGTCTGTCGCCAGAAAGCTTCAGCCTCAGATAGATTTTGTTGCTGCAACCAAACAATGTAATCCCGATATGGGCGAACAGTTTCTAGATGCACCTCTCGATCGGCGCTGAAAGCCTTGTAGCCAGCCAGGACTTCTTTAAAAACTGAGGCTACAGACCAGCCATCTAGTAGCAGATGCTGATGACTCCAGGTAAAGTTATAGGAAATGTCCGAAAGTTGAATCAGTGTTAAACGGATCAATGGTGGTTGCTTAAGTTCAAATCCACTAGAGCGATCGCTTTGTAAGAAAAATTCCAACTTTTGTCGTTGTTCTTCTGGTGAGAGAACCTGCCAATTATACTCCTGCCAAGGTAGATTCACCTGCCTATGCACAATTTGTACTGGCTCTTTTAAGCCTTCCCAAACAAAGCAGGTTCTCAGAATTGAATGTCGTTCTACAATATGTTGCCATGCGCGACGGAATGCTTGGATGTTAAGCTTTCCCCAGAGATTCCAGCTAAACTGTTCAAAATAGACCCCAGATTTAGGCTCTGCAAGACTGTGGAATAGAATGCCTTGCTGCATGGGGGAGAGGGGATAAAAATCTTCAATGTTCTTGTTTTTCACGCCCATAATTAAATATCTCCTATAGCTGCTGCAATAGTATCGAGATCGGTTTGATCCCATTGGCTTTGTTGAAAATCTGCAAAGTCGGAAGGGGTAAAGCCTCCCGCATCGGGAGATTGGCAATGAGCAATCAGCGATCGCAGTGCCTCAATAAATTTTTGAGCAAGTACCTCAACTGTTGTTTGTCGATGCAATTTGTTACTGTAAGACCAACTAATTTCCAGATTCTCCTGATAAATACCACAGTTAATTTCTAGTAAGTGGGTTCGTTTACTTCGCAAACTACGATCCGAACCACTAAATTCTTGTGCCAAGCTAAATAAAGATGATTCTGGTAAAACTCGATCGAACTGTCCTAAATAGTTGAAAGCAACTTCAGCCTTGGAAGAGGAAAGTTTTTCAACTATTTCCTGATTTTGACTCAAATAACGCAGTAATCCATAGCCAATACCTCGATTAGGAATTGTTCGTAGCTGCTCTTTTATCGACTTTAAAGCTTTTCCTAAATTTTTGGCACTTTCAAGATGTAGATGTACTGGGAAAATAGTTGTGAACCAACCTATAGTTCTCGATAAATCTACATCCTCGAAGATTTCTTCTCGTCCATGCCCTTCCAAGTCAATTAGTAGAGAATTTTCTCCCGTCCATTGGTTAAAGGCCAGTATAAGTGCTGTTAATAAGACATCATTAATTTGTGTCCGGTAAGCTGCTGGCACTTGTTGCAGCAAACTTTGGGTTTCTTCCACAGACAGCGATACTGATACAGTAGATGTAGTTTCTTGTATATTAATTCCATCAGGAAAATCTTTTGGGATAGGCGTAATCGATTGATATTGTTTTGTCAGCCAAAAGTCTAACTCTGAAATTAATGCTGAAGATTGTGCATACTTTCGTAGACAGCTAGACCATTGTTGGTAAGAAGTTGTTTTGAGTGGTAACTTTATTGCTTTACCCTGAATAATTTGCTGGTAAGCTGTTTGAAAATCTTCAATTAAAATTCGCCAAGAGACACCATCAACAACTAAATGGTGAATAATCCAAAGTAAGCGTTGGGCTTGATTATCGCCCAAGTTGAAAAGCGCAACCTGAAATAACGGTCCTTGTGATAGGTTTAAACTACCTTGCAGTTTACTTACTGCTGCTTCTATTGCTGTCGATTGTCGATCTTTTGGGAGTGCAGAAAAATCGAAGCATGTCAGCGGTATCATATTATCAGGGCTAATGATTAGTGCTTGAGTACTAAGTTCCTCCTCTATAAATCGTAAACGTAGAATATCATGATGTTTTTGTAGAGACTCTATGATTCTTTCTAAGAATACAGAGTCAATATTTTGCTTGCTTTCTAAGAATATAGCCTGATTCCAGTGGTGTAGTTCTGGTTGCTTTTGTTCAAAAAACCAGTGCTGAATAGGTGTTAGTTCTAGCAAACCAGTTACTGCCATCTGATCGGCTTGGATTTTTCTAGCTGTTCCAGCTACAACCGCTAGTTGAGCAATTGTTTGATGTTGAAACAGTTGCTTAGAAGTCAAGTTGAGTCCTAATTGGTTGGCTTTAAATATTACTTGCAGGCTAAGTATAGAATCCCCACCTAATGCAAAAAAGTTGTCATTTATACCTATTTTTTCTAAGCCCAATAACTCTGACCAGATAACAGCCAACTGTTTTTCAATGGTCGTCTGTGGTGCAACAAAGATTTCTTTAAGTTCTGGACGTACTGTATCAGATGCAGGTAAAGCTTTGCGGTCAACCTTTCCATTTGGTGTGAGCGGTAGTATCTCCAATATAACAAAAGCTGCTGGTGCCATGTAGCTTGGCAACTTCAACTCTAAAAAGCTACGTAGTTCAGGAATTGTCAATGTTTGTTCTTTTTGAGGAACTACATAGGCAACTAGTCGTTGAGAATTTACTGATTCTTCGCTTAATACAACTACAGTTTCACGTACTGCGGGGTGCTGACTTATAACCGCTTCAATTTCCCCCAATTCAATGCGGAACCCTCGAATTTTTATTTGGTTGTCAATTCTACCTATATACTCAATATCTCCACTTGGTAAATAGCGTGCTAGGTCGCCAGTTTTGTAAAGGCGATCGCCCTCGTTGTTACTGAAGGGATTGGGAATAAATTTAAGGGCTGTTAATTCAGCTTGATTTAGATAACCTCTAGCCAATCCCAGTCCACCAATGTGCAATTCACCCGGTACACCCATTGGTACAGGTTGCAAAGATTGGTCTAAAATATACAATTGGGTATTAGCGATCGGCTTACCAATGGGTACGGAACCTGAAAAATGTTTACCGACTGGAACCTGATAAACACAGCAGCCTACCACCGTCTCTGTAGGACCGTATTCGTTTACTAATATCGTATCTGGAGCTACATCTTGCCAGAAGGTGATGCTTTCAGCTAATAAATTTTCCCCACCAATAATAAAAGCTCTTGTTTTATTTGCTATCTCTTCTTTAGATAACTGCTGCTTAAGCAACTCCAAGTGAGCAGGGGTAATTTTCACCAAACTTAAATTCAAGCTTTTCGCCAAAGCTTGAGAAAGAGTTTCAATGCCTTGTTCTTCTGATAGTAATTCGACTGTACGACCAACTAATAAGGGAGACAAAAGACTAGTAATTGTTAAGTCAAAACCCAAAGGTGAGTGAACTAAAGTCCCTACTCCTTGTTCTACTGCGTAAGCTTGAGTACACCAACTGAGGTAGTTAACTAATCCTTGATGAGGAATTAGAGTACCTTTGGGCTTACCAGTGGAACCAGAGGTGTAAATAACATAAGCTAAATTTAATTCGGTTGTTGTTGTAGTTGGATTGTCGATTTTTTGTTGGCTTATGACTTGCCAATCACTATCTATACAAACTACTTGAATTGCATTGATATTTAAATTTAAAATTAAATGCTGCTGAGTCAACAGCACTGGCATTTGAGAATCGTTTAGAATATAATTTTTTCTTTCTAGAGGATAGCTAGGATCAATTGCTACATAAGCGCCACCAGCTTTTAAGATGCCTAAAAGTCCAATCAACATTAAAGGCGATCTTTCCAGACAAAGTCCTACCATTACATCTGGTTTCACACCTAATTCTTGTAAGTAATGAGCTAGCTGGTTAGCAAGATTATTTAATTCTTGGTAGGTAAATTGCTGATTTTCATAAACAACTGCAATGTTGTCTGGTGTGCGTAATAATTGTTCTGTAAAAATTTGATGGAAACATTTATTTATTGAAAACTCAAAATTAGTCTGTGTATTGTTAAACTCAATTAATAGTTGTTGACGTTCAATATCACTGAGTATTTCTAAATCAGTTAATAATGAATATGGGTTCTTAATTGCACTTTCTAATAGAGTATGGAATTGTCCTGCTAACCTTTCAATAACTTCAGGTAAAAATAATTCAGAATCATAGTGCCACTCGGCGTGGAGAGAATTCTCTGTGCGTATAAATGATAGTTTTACTTTGAATTTATCAAAACAAACATATTGTTGTGATAGAGAAAATGTGACTGCGTTAGAAACTGGAAAACTAAGACCTTGCTCTATAAAATCGAAACAAAAGGGAAAGAAAGGTACAAATTTATCTACTCCTAAAATTAATTCCCAATTAAAACAATCTTGCCATTCATATGCTTGATTGTAAGAAAAATTGATTTTCTGCAAAACTTCGTTAAATTTTAAACTACTTTCGAGATGGCAATTCACTGGTACATATTTGGCAAGTAGTCCCAGCATTTCTTGAAGTTCTTCTTCCGTTCTGCCATCGCAATTAGTACCAACAACCATATTTGATACATTGGTCAAACGCCATAGTAATATTTGCCAACATGTTAGCAATAAGGTTAATTCGGTAGTATTAAATTTTTCGGCAAGTGTGGTTATTTTTGTGGTTAAATCATTCGGAATTATGTGAGTGAAAATTTGTGGTTCAAATCGAGTTTTACCAGACAATATTTTTTCATTGGGAAGTTTTAAGTCGAAAATATGGGTAATATCTTTTTGTTGCCAATATTCTCTACCAATTTCCGCTTCTTCTGATTCTAATAATTCATTTTGCCAATCTGAAAAAACTATATATTGTACTGATTCCTCATCAAGTAAATTTCCAGTGTAAGCACGACTTATTTCTGTTACTAAGTTATTTAATGAGATGGTATCTGCATATAGACTAGGTAAGTTTAATAGTAATACATATTTAGATGCTGACAGAATAGCTAAAGATATCTGTAATGAGGATGATTTCTCAAAATCAAAAATTTGCTGTTTAGCAGACTCTATAAGTAATTCAATAGCGTTCTTTTGTTCTTGAGGCGGCACTGCTCTGAAGTCATGTTCTTGTATTAAATTTTCATCATTTTCGATTACTTGTAGTGGAATATTCATTCCTGGTAAGTAACGAAATTTTGTGCCAAGTATCTGATGTTTTTTGATAACGCTATGCAAAGCAGTTTTGAAATTTTCAATCTTTAAATTACCTGTAATTTCGACAGTACAATAAGCGCGATAGGGAAAGCTATCTGTTTCTTGTTGCAATAGCCATAAATGTCTTTCTTGTGGTGAAAGTTTAAATCCGTGAATTAATTTGTTAGTCATATAAATTTGAAAGTTACTGAATATTTCGTCATTTATCGTAGAATCAAGTGTACGCATTTATTGAGTTATTAATGATTTTAAAAACTATGCCGGAAAGGCTCACCCATTGCCGTCAAAACTTTTCTTGTTCCAGAGTAGGGTTTGCGTCCATGAGCTATTAACATATTATCTAGCATTAATATGTCCCCTTTTTGCCACGGGTAAATAATCATTTCTTGCTGATAAATTTCACGAATTTCTGCAATAACTGAATCTTCAATCGGACAACCATCACCGTAATAGGTGTTGTAAGGCAAATCTTCTTCTGTAAACTCACTTAAAAATTGTTCTCGAAATTGTGTTTGTAAACTTGACACATTCCAAAAAACAACATGATTAAACCAAACCATTTCACCCGTTTTTGGATGTTGTACTATGGCTGGACGAATTTGACGAGTTCTTAAACGGTTGTTATCTTTCCACTCAACCAGAATGCTAGCATTACGGCAGTATTCTTCCATCACAGCTTTATCTGTTGTGTGAAAGACTTTTTGCCAAGGTAAACCAAATCCATTACCATAGTTGCGAACTAACATCCACCCTTTTTCTTGAAAGCGGTCTCTAATACGAGGGTGAATACGTTGAAATACTTTTCTCACATCCGCAATTGGAGTTTCTCCTCCTTGGTTGGCAGGTTCAATGCAGCAAAAGCATATCTTCATCGGATAGGTACTGGCATAGGATGACTCATTGTGTAAGGCGATGGTTTGATCTGCGGGAAATTCGGTAGATGTATAAACTTTTTCGCTTAACTTAGTACGAGGAGTGGAAGATTCTGTATAAGGCATTAATTGAGGACATACGGCGCTAACGAATTGTTCAAAATCATCTTTTTGCTTAATAGCAAAGTTCCTAAATAAAATTCCTCCATATTTCAACAATTTGTTGATAATGAATTCTTGATTGTTCTCAGCCCAGGTTAGTAAATTAAAATCGCTAAATTTAGGTGTAATTACCAAAGGTAAATTAACATCGAATTTCAAGAAAGATTCTGTAATTAATTCTTGTTGAGATAAGTTAATTATCGTAGATTTTGGTTGAGATTTAAATGATTTAAATTTTTGGTGACGTGCTTGTTTAAATTCCTGTCGTTTTGTATCTTGTCTCTGCTTATCTGCTTTTGCCAGTATTTCTTTTATGGCTGTAAGTTTAATATTAGGTTGAGCAACAACTGAATGCAATATTATTTCATAGTCTTTAATAAACTTGGTGATTGTAGAAGCATTAAATAAGTCTGTGCTGTACTCCAAACTGCCAATCAAGCCTTGTTCTGTTTCGCTAATATTAAATAGTAAATCAAATTTAGCTGTACCATTATCAATATGTTTAACTTTCAACTTCAAACCCTCTAGTTTCAGTGAGTGTGTCGGGGCATTTTGCAAGACAAACTTATGTTGAAACAGAGGTGTATGCTTCAAATCTCGTTCTGGCTTCAGGGCTAATACTAACTGATCAAATGGCACATCCTGATGATCGTAAGCAGCCAAAGTCACTTCACGAAAACGTTTCAACAATTCTTGAAAGGTTGGGTTGCCAGATAGGTTTGTACGTAATACTAGCTGGTTGACAAAAAAGCCAATTATCTTTTCTGTTTCAGGTGAATTGCGGTTAGCAACATCAGTACCTATAATAATATCATCCTGCTTTGCATAGTAATGCATCAAAGTTTTAAATACTGTTACTAGAGTCATAAATAAAGTGACTCCCTCCCGATAGCTAAGTGCTTTGATTTCTTCGCAAAGTTCTTTTGACAGTTCTAGATGTTGCTTAGTACCACGAAAAGTTTGGATTTTGGGACGGGGATAGTCGGTAGGTAATTCTAGCACAGGTAAGTTAGCAAGTTGCTGTTTCCAATAAGATAACTCTTTCTCCATCACCTCCCCTTGCAACCACTGATTTTGCCAGTAAGAGAAGTCTGCATACTGAATTGGTAATTCTGCTAAGGGTGAAGATTTTCCTGTGCTGAAAGCTGCATAAAGTGTGGAAAACTCCTGAATAAATATACCAAGTGACCAACCGTCAAAGGCGATATGGTGTATTGTAACTAGTAATAAGTGTTCTTCCTTACTCAGCAGCAGTATTTTTACTCGTAGCAAAAGACCATTGTTGAGGTCAAAGGGTTGTTGTGCTTCTGCTAATGCTAATTGTTTAACTTGAGCTTCCCGTTGATTTACGGGTAATTCACTGATGTCAAGTAAGGGTAAATATAGTGGTTTTACTGGAGAAATGATAGTTACAGCTTGCCCTTCTCTGGTCTGAAAGTTAGTCCGCAAAGCTTCGTGACGTTTTACAATCTCATTAAAACTCTTTTCTAGAGCTGCTAAATTTAAAACACCCTCTAAATGTATACATGCAAATTCATTGTAAGTAGAACTTTGGGGTTCTAACTGTTGGAGAAACCATAGTCGCTGCTGCGCGAAAGACAGAGGAGCAGGACTATGCTGAGTATGGCAAGGAATAACTATTTTTTGAGTATTAGACTCATGCTGACCCCGCAAGCGCTTTTCTAAAATTGCTTGTTTAGCAGGAGACAGTTTAGAACGTCGTTTAATAATTTCGTCGGCTTTGCTATCCATAATATTATTAATAATCCATTTTTATTAATATAAACTTAAGTAATTAGTTGAAAATTTACATATGAAGGGACAGGCTGAATTCGACTTAAATCATTTTCAAAAATCACTAAATCGCAATTTTTATCAATTTCTTTAAACCCGGTAAATTTATATGACACATACATCATTCTGTTGCGATTATTTGGCATAAATTCTGCTAGAAGACGAACATTATTTTTTTGAGCCAGACTCATAATATGATTCATCATAATTGTCCCAACTCCCCTTGACATAACACGACAGGACATCAGTAAAAGCTTAATTATCCATGTATCAGCTTGGCATTCAATTAAAGCTAAACCAATTTTCCCGTAGCTTCCATACTTATCTTCCAAGCTTGCAATTAGCAGCTTATGATTTTCTGATTTGCGAAAATGATTAAGTTCGTCATAGGAATAGGTATAACCAGTTGTATTCAGTTGGTTAGTCCGTAATGTTAATTCTTCTGCACGCTGTAAATCCTCTTTTTTTGCAGTAGATATTGTGAAATGCATATTGAGCGTAGCTAAGAATTCATCCGATGTACCTACGAATTCTTTCTCTGCATTCTGCCGCTCTATATCACTAATGTACATCAACCGTCTCAGGCTTGAATCTTTCGTAATAAAACGGGGATTCATCACAGGCATATCTAAAATATTACCAATTTGATCGGCATTTATACAAAGAATTTCTGGCAGGGTATATTTTACTTCTTCTAGCTCAAATAGTTGGTCATCAACAAAGACGATCGCATCTAAACCAATATTCAGGGATGTGGCAATTTCTTTGATGGAAGATGCTTTAGAATTCCAATTAATTTGAGGATAGAGAAAGTACTCCTTTAATCTAAATTCTTCTAATTTAGCTATTGCTGTTGCACTTTCATTTTTACTCGCGATAGATTGTAGTATACCACGATTATCTAAAGTGTGAATAAGATTGACTATATTTTCTCGTAAGGAAACTTGTTCATCTTCCAGTAAAACACCATGCCATAGGGTATTATCTAAATCCCAAACAACACATTTAATGACTTTTTTGTCTTTTTGTTTTCTGTCTACGTCCTGCTCTTTAGTGCTAATCATAACCTTAAATCCTTTCTGCTAGTTTATTTTTCAAGCCTGTAGAGACGCTGGAAAGAAGATAATCTTGATAACCTGACTCGGCAATGGTAATTTCTTGAATTTGAGTACTACCTTCAATAATTTCCATAATTTTCGAGTCGCGTAAATATCTTTCTACTGGGTACTCACTACTGCAACCATTACCACCATGAATTTGTACAGCATCATTTGCTATTTTCGTTGCTACTGTAGACGCAAAATACTTGGCAATAGAAGTCTCTATAATTGAATTTGGATCGTTAATATCTTTGAGATAACCTGCTTGACAACATAATAGTCTTGCTGCTTTCACGTTAGTTATCATTTGAGTAATCTTTTGGCGAATTAATTGGTGTTCTTTCAGATACACATCAAATTGTTTTCGCTCATTAGTGTACTTGATACAAGCTTCCAAACAAGCTTGAGCAATACCCACACTACCCGTTGCTACACTATATCTACCATAATCAAGTGCAGAAGAAGCTATATAGGAGAATCCAAAACCTAATTTACCTACTAAATTTTCTAGAGGTACGTGACAGTTATCAAATTGTAATTCCGCAACCATCGAAGCCCTAGTACCTAAAATACCAGACATAGGCTTGACAGAAATACCAGGGCTATTTTTTGTTACTAAAAAAGCACTAGCTTTACCCTCACATTTAGCAAATACTAAAAATACATTTGCTATTTGTCCATAGGTAATCCATTTCTTTTTCCCATTTAAAATATAGACATCACCAGAAATTGTCGCGGTTGTTTCTACACTCTTAGCATCGCTACCTACATTTGGTTCGCTTAATGCAAAAGCAGCAATGATTTCTCCAGATGCGAATTTAGGAAGCCAATACTCTTTTTGAGATTTATTTCCCCATTTACATACCGCTTGGGAAACCATGTTATGAACTGTCAACAAACTGCGTATAGAAGAACATCCTCGCCCAATTTCCTCGTTAAGAATACCGTAGGTAATCATGTCCATTGCTCTACCACCATATTCTTGCGGTAATATGGCACCGAGAAAACCACGTTCTGCTATTTTTTTAATTAGCCCTGGTGGAGTAAATTCTTGCCTATCCCATTCCCCAGCATCAGGGCATATTTCCCCATTAGCAAAAGCTCTGAATTCAGCTTGAGCACTTTTTTGGTGAGTTGATAATTCTACTTTCATGTTCTGACTAGTATGCAAGAAATCAAGTTATGCTCCTTCTGAGCAATATTGTGTAAAGGTGGAAATTTAGAAATAGGAACATACCATATTGAACGTTTTTAGTTTATGCTTAACCTTCCTATCAAGAGATTTGTAATGAAAGCCACAGTCTCAACTAAAGTATTTCTAGAAGAGAACGAACGACGAAAAGAGTGAGGTAAAACGTCTGATAAAACAGATAATATATTTTTTTGTTTAAAAATATCTTGAATTTTCAGAGCATACCAAAATGATACTGATATATTCTCTTCTACAGCTGTAACATGATGCCACCAGAAAGGTGGAATATAGAGCATTTCTCCTGGTCGCAGTAAAACTTCTATTCTTTTTTGCCAAGGGAATTTTGGAAACAATTCCAAACTGGGTAGATTTGGATCGACTTTACTAAAGTCTTGTAAACCTCGATTATCATCAACAGCAGCTGGATAAAATGACAAATAATTTGAAGGAGGAAATAAAAGTATTCTTTTTCTTCCTCTAATTTGAACAAAGATATTGTGAACTGGGTCAAAGTGAAGCGGAGTGGTTGAAGAAAAACTTTTATTTGAAAAGCCATGAAAAAACTGAATGAATGGCTTCCTGTTAAAATATGCTGGATAATTTATATCTCCAATAATTTCAGGGAAACACTCTTCCATATCTTGTGATAAATAAGAATTATAGTTGTCATTACCTATATAATCACTTATGTACTCTTTATATTTCACAATTTTTCTAAAATTATCATCAGTATAACCATCTTCACAAGCAAAGTTTTTATAATCATCAAAAAAACCTTTTTTATATAAATTTATGTTAATTAAATTATTTCCACAGTATTTGATTAGATAGTCATTAGACCAATTTTTACATGCATCCCAATGTGTAGCAACATCTTCAATGATAAAAGGTTGATATTGTTCCCAGATACCCAAGAATTCTTCTATACTAGGATTTTTGACTGTTGTAATTGATTCAGTTGTTTGAATTTTCATAATAACTCCAACTTCCTTAAATAGCTTTAACTAGAAGTTTTACCCAATCCTATTAATATAGGATTACTATTTTTTTAAACACACAATGAAATTCAAAAGCTTATATATAAGTCTTGAAGCTTCAAAGTAGTTCATAAATCAAGCCCAACTTCTATATCCTCATAAAACATAAATGTTAATTTTCCCTTCACTTATGAATTATGAAAGCTGTTTTACGTTCAACTAAATTAGTAATAGAATTTAGAGTGCGAAAGTTTTCAAATTCTAAGTCCTCATTCTCAATAGCAATCTGAAACTCTTGCTCTACAAATAGAACAAGTTGCATGGAAAACATTGAATTGACAAAGCCCAAAGCAAAAATGTCTTCATCTGGTTGTAAATCGTGACTGCCGAAAAACTTTAATAGAAAAGTTTTGATTCTAGCTTGAATTTTGTTCATTATCCTGAGATTATTCCTATTTATTGATACACGTAAAATCCTTTACCATTTTTTCTCCCATATAATCCTGCATCTACCATTTTTTTGAGCAAAGGGCATGGTCTATATTTACTATCGTTAAAGTTTTCGTACAAAACTTCGATAGAAAATAAAATGGTGTCTAGACCTATCAAATCTGCTGTTTCTAAAGGACCCATTTTGTGACCAAAACAGCCTTTAAAGATTTTGTCTACATCTTCTGCTGTTGCTACTTGGTCTTGTAATAGAAAAACTGCTTCGTTAATAGTCAACATCAACACGCGGTTTGAGACAAAACCCGGTGAATCATTAACAATGATACATTCTTTCCCCATTTGAGCTAGCATTTTTTTTGCTATCTCAATTGTTGATTCAGAGGTATGATACCCGCGAATCATCTCCACCATCGACTTCATTGGTACAGGATTCATAAAGTGGA
Source organism: uncultured Calothrix sp. (assembly GCA_964242965.1). Taxonomy (GTDB): domain Bacteria; phylum Cyanobacteriota; class Cyanobacteriia; order Cyanobacteriales; family Nostocaceae; genus JANNFJ01. The sequence continues at coordinate 73,267 of CAXTCQ010000001.1, forward strand.
TACCAATAACTTGATCGGCACGTTCTGTGACTGAAGCAATGCGGGTAATGGGGATTGCTGATGTGTTGGCAGCAAATACACAATCTGCTGGACAAATAGAATCTAATAAGGGATATACCTCTTTTTTAATATCCCATTTTTCTGTGACATTTTCGACTATAAAATCTGCGCTTTCCAGAATTTTATAGTTTGTCGAAAACTCTATTTTTTCAATAATACCATCTGAGGTGACTTGGCGATCGCTTTTTTTGAAAAATTCCTGGAAGCGGATATTATTCCTGATTTCATGTTTAGCTTTATCCAAAATATCTTCAGAAATATCTACAAGAAGAACTTGATGACCTGTTTGAGCAAGGTTTTGGGCAACTCCTATTCCCATTACGCCGGCGCCAACAACGCCTACTGTTTGAACGTCCATAATTTATATTAATCTCCTTTTATAACTTATATCTAAATATTTGAAACAAGCTGTCCTGCTTCATCTTCGGTCAATTCTTCCAATTCTTTTATCAGTATATCCTCAAGCACCAAAGCTAATTCAGCTACAGTTGGCGCTTCAAAAATACGGCGTAATGATAATTCAACTTGAAAATCTTGACGAAGTTGGGAAACCATTTGAGTTGCTATTAAGGAGTGCCCCCCTAAATCAAAAAAGTTATCATCAACACCAACTTTCTCAAGACCCAGTAATTCCTGCCAAATATCGGCAATCTTTTGCTCGACTACATTACTAGGTTCAACATAAGCTGTTTCCAAAAGAGGTCTTGGGTGCTTACCCAGTGATAAATTAGACGTGCTTGCTTCTGTCGGAGAAATAAATGTTGCAAAGCCATTCACACGCTCGATTACAGTTGTGAGACTTTGTGTAGAAACAACTACTTGAGGTTGCTTGATGAATAGAATACGATTAAATGCGTCTACACCTTCTATAAAGCTGATAGCATATTTTTCTCGCATCTTTTTAAATTCAGCTTGTAACCCAGGTATTGCTAACATCAATGAATCCGCCCAATTATTTCCTTGCCACCAATCCCAGTTAATTGAGACAGTATAAATTTGTTTTTGGTAAAAATTGTAATGAGCAAAGGCATCGAGAAAAGCATTAGCTGCACAATAATCTACCTGTCCAATACCACCTGTGATTGCAGTATTGGAGGAAAATAAGACAAGGAAGTCTAAATTGATATCCTGTAAAACAGCATCCAAAACCAGCGTGCCTTTCAGTTTAGGCTGAAAAACTTTTGCTGCCAATTTAGGTGTTTTGAGTTGAATTATACCAGCACCTGGAGTACCTGCTGCATGAATTACTCCATGAATCTTACCAAAACGATCGTGTACCTGATTAATAGCACTCTGCATTTGTTCGAGGTTAGCAACATCTGCTATCAGGACTAAAACTTCTGCACCCAACTCCTCCAGAAGCTGAACTTTTTTGATTTTCGTTTTTAGCAAATCATCTTTGTGTTGGCTTAATAGCAATTCCTCCCACTTAGCTTTTGGAGGTAACTCCGAACGCCCAATCAGTACTAATTTTGCTTGTACTATTTTTGCCAAATGTTCTGCGATTGCTAGCCCAATACCTCCTAGTCCACCTGTGATGACATAAACTCCTCCTTTTCGTAACTTGTTTGTAAATACGGCTTGGCTTTCGATTGCTAAGGGTTCAAAACACTGTACCCATCGTTGATTTCCACGATATGCAATTACTTGGTCAAACGTTGCTGTAGCAAGTTCTATGAAAAGATTGTTTATTAACTGCTGCCATTGCTTAGTATCAACTTGGGGAAGTGTAATGTCAATACTGCGACAAAAGATGTGGGAATATTCTTGAGGAATAACTTTACATAGCCCAAGGATTGACGCCTTTTCCGGACATAAATAATCTTCATCAAGCACCTGTTGCAGGTTGTTAGAAACAATACTAATTTCCACAGAGTTGGTAAGGTTTTGTTCCCCCAGCGCTTGTGTGAGAAAGAGTAAACTCCAAAAACTTATATTTTGAGCCGCTTCAAAATACTCAAGTAGCGATGTTTCATTATATAATGTAATGTTCCATAAATGAATAATTCTGTTTAATACTGTACCCGAATCGCGAATATTTTTGAATAAAGCATCATAGTCATCTCGATTCTGGGGGTCAATTGTATATGCCCAGTCGCCAATTTTACTAAATTGGTCTCCAATTTTGACAGTTATAACATTTTGATGCTCGCCTTTAAGCCGTTCTACTATTTGGTTCCCAATATCACAGGTGTCAAGAAATACTAACCAACAATGACCTGGCTCCAAAAATTTTTCTTGTGTAATAGACACAAGAGGAGCAGAGCGTTTCCAAGAAGGAATGTTAAACCAGTTTGTAACATCAAGCTTTTCTTCTGAGGATACTTGATTTATACGGGAATAATTCGCTTGTTCTTGTGGCTCTATCCAGTATCGCTGACGTTCAAAAGGATACGTAGGTAAAGGAATACGATAACGACGCTCGTGAGCATAAAATCCTGACCAATCTATTTCAAATCCTGTTAACCAAAGCCTACCCAGTGTTTTCAGTAAAAATGCCAAGTCTGGTTTTTGATCGTAGGAATACCTGAGAGAGGGTAAGACAATTTGACTGGCTACTGAATTATTTTCTATACATTGAAGGGCAAAGCTACCTAGAGTCTGTCCAGGGCCAACTTCCAATAAAATTGGATGCTGTTGTTTCCACAACTCTTGGATACCCGGAGCAAATAACACAGGTTGACACAAATGCTTAACCCAATAATCAGGATTTGTAGCTTCTGCTGCTGTTATCCAAGTTCCGGTGACGTTTGATACATAAGGGATTTTTGGCGCTTGCAGGTTAAATGTTTTTACCAATTCACGTAAATTAGGGGCAATACCCTCCATCATATGAGAGTGAAAAGCGTGGGAAGTTTCAATACGACGACAAGCTAAACCTTTTTCAGTTAACTGTCGTTCAAGAGCCTCTACAGCGTTAGTTTCACCTGCAACTACGCACATAGATTGTCCGTTGACTGCGGAGAGTGAGATTTTGTTATTAAGTAGGGGAGATATTTCCGCTTGCGAAAGTGGAACTGCTAGCATTGCTCCACCTGGTAACTTTTGAATCACCTGCGCTCTAGCGGCAATCAGTTTTAAACCCTCTTCTAAAGATAAAACTCCCGCCAAAGTTGCTGCGACATACTCACCAATACTGTAGCCAATCATTGCTTGGGGACGGATCCCCCAAGATATTAATAGCTGTGCTAAGGCGTATTCAATGACAAAAACGGCTGGTTGAGCTAGATCAGTTTGATTAAGTAAGGATGTTGCAGACAACAATTGTGCATCTGGTTGTTTCTCATTTCGACCCAACATTTTCCGCAAATCTAAACCTTGAGATTCAGGAGCCAATTGTTGATTTTCTTGAGGTTGTGGAGAATTTCTGTTTGGATAAAGGATATCTCGTAAATCCTGGCCAAGAAGTGGTTTAAGAAATTCACAACAGTAATTAACCTGCTCGCGAAAAACAGATTCGGCTTGATAAAGTTCCCAAGCCATATTTACATATTGAGTACCAAGACCGGGGAACATAAAAGCTACAGGTCTCTCCTGCGTTTCTTGAATGCTGCTAAGTACTCTTTTAGGATTTTCAAAGGCGACTATCGCATCTGCAACATCGCGACAAACAACAATTTGCCTATGTTCAAAAGCTTGTCGTCCACACTGTAACGTGTAAGCAACATCTGCAAGGTTCAAATCCGGATGCTGTTTCAGGTAAGTTACCAAGTTGACATTAGCCTTTTTTAATGCAGAGTCTGTTTTAGCTGAAAGTACTAATAACTGCCAAGGACGAGAAGGGGTAGACTCTGGAAGGATTGGGGCTTCTTCTAAAATGACGTGAGCGTTGGTTCCACCTATACCTAGAGAACTAACACCAGCACGACGAGGGGTATGAGTCGTTTTCCACTCCGTTAGTTTGGTATTGACGTAAAAAGGACTGTTAGCAAAATCAATTTCTGGATTGGGTTGTTCAAAGTTTAGGCTGGGAGGTATTTGCTTATGCTTGAGAGCCAAAGCAGTTTTAATTAAACTTGTAACTCCTCCTGCTGCGTCCAAATGACCAACATTGGTTTTGACTGAGCCAATTGCACAAAATTGCTTTTTATCGGTACTTTCACGAAAAACGTTGGTTAAAGCAGAAATTTCAATGGGATCGCCTAAGACAGTTCCCGAACCATGAGTTGCTATATAGCTAATTGTTTCAGGATCCACATCTGCTAAAGCAAGTGCCTCTGCAATTACTTGAGATTGTCCGTTAACACTAGGCGCTGTGTAACTTACTTTACCAGAACCATCATTATTGACGGCACTACCTTTAATGACAGCATAGATATTGTCACCATCAGCGATCGCATCAGCTAACCGCTTTAAAACAACTACTCCAACACCATTACCAATAACCGTTCCTCTTGCTTTAGCATCAAAAGCGCGACAGTGACCATCAGGTGATAAAATTCCTCCTTCTTGATGCAGATATCCTGTTTTTTGGGGAATACGAATAGATACTCCACCAGCCAAAGCCATATCACACTGGTAATTCAATAAGCTTTGACAAGCTAAAGAAGTGGCAACCAAGGAAGTAGAACAAGCAGTTTGTACTGTAATGCTTGGACCAGTAAGGTTTAATTTATAGGAAACACGAGTAGCTAAAAAATCTTTATCAATACCTATTATTTTTTGATAACTGTTGCTTGACCCAATTTGGTCATGGTTTAAATTAAATGATTGATAATTATTTAAACTAGCACCAGCATAGACACCAATTCGACTTTCACAATTTTGGGAGTCGTAACCTGCATTTTCTAATGCTTCCCATGCACATTCTAAAAATAAACGATGTTGGGGGTCAGTAATTTCTGCTTCTTTAGGATTAAATCCAAAGAATGAAGCATCAAACAGATCGATATCCTCTAATACCGCACCAACTTTTAAATAATTAGAATTACTGAGTAATTCTCGCGAGACTCCAAATTCAATTAATTTTTCATCTGTAAACTTAGAAATTGCCTCCACTCCATCACATAAATTCTGCCAAAAGCTAGGAATATCTTTTGCCCCAGGAAAACGCCCTGACATACCTATAATCGCAATCCCTTCTAGGGAATTAGAATTTTTAGTATTATTCATAATTTTTTCTACGTTGTTTGCTCAATAATTGTTTTTGGCGATTGATAGCCTCAATTTGCTTATTCGCGCGATCGCGTGTTCCGGTAAAAGAAAGTTGTTGTTCTTTACTTAAATATTGCGCTAGTGAATAAATTGTGGGATTTTGAAACATTGTCACCACTGATATATCTCGCTGTACAATCCCACGTAGTTTATTATTTACCTTCAACATCAGTAGAGAATGTCCGCCTAAGTCAAAAAAGTTGTCATGAATACCCACTTGTTCGATATGCAGTACCTCTTGCCACAGCTTGGCTATCTGCTGTTCCATTTGTGACTGAGGTGGTTGATAAGTAGTTGTTAATGTTGGGCGCAAGCTGTCAGGAACAGGTAAAGCACGACGGTCTACTTTTCCGTTGGGTGTCAAAGGTAAAGCTTCTAACACGACAAAGGCAGAAGGAAGCATATAGTCGGGGAGTTTTTCTTTAAGAAATTCTCGTAGTTCATTTACAGAAGGTTTCGCATTTCCATGAGCCACTAGATATGCAAAAAGACGATAGTCATTTGACATATCTTCCCTAGCTATTACTACTGCTTCTCGTACCTGCGGATGTTTCTCTAATAAAGCCTCAATTTCTCCTAGCTCAATGCGATTCCCACGAATTTTTACTTGATAATCTATTCTGCCTAAAAACTCAATGTTCCCATTTGAACGGTAGCGTGCTAAATCTCCCGTTTTGTAAAGGCGTATAAATTTACTATTCAATTGTAACTCATTAAATGGATTACGGATAAACTTTTCTTGAGTTAATTCTGGCCTATTCAAATAACCTCGTGCTAATCCTACTCCACCAATAAATAACTCACCAGGGACTCCAATAGGAACAGGTTGTAAATGTTGGTCTAAGATAAATATTTGTGTATTAGCAATTGGACGACCAATAGGAACAATGTTTTCATTATACACAGATTTACAGCACCACGCTGTCACATCAATAGATGCCTCTGTGGGCCCATATAGGTTATGTAATTCAGCATCAAAACTCTGAAAAAACCTCTGCTGTAAATTAAGAGATAAAGCTTCACCACTACAAATTACACGCTTGATGCTTTTACACTTACGATGTTCTTTCTCCTCTAGAAAAACTTGCAACATTGAAGGAACAAAGTGAAGTACAGTTATTTGTCGCTGCGATATCAGCTCGACTAAATATCTTGGTTCTTGATGACCTCCCGGTTTTGCTATAACTAACACTGCACCAGCTAGCAAAGTCCAGAATAATTCCCAAACTGATACATCGAAACTAAAAGGTGTCTTCTGTAAAACTCGGTCAGATGATGTTAATTGATAAGCATCTTGCATCCACAGTAGACGATTACATAAACCCTGATGAGTATTCATTACGCCTTTGGGTTTTCCCGTAGAGCCAGATGTATAAATTACATATGCTAAATTTTCTGGCTTCACATCGATAACTAGATTTTGGGTACTATAATCTGTATATGCCGAATCTTCGGTATCTATAGATAACAATTGTGCTTGATGTGGTGGCAATTGATTCCCCAAATGTTGTTGCGTTAATAACACTGAGACTTGAGCATCTGCTAGCATAAAAGCTAATCGTTCTTTGGGATATGCTGGGTCTAGCGGTAAATACGCCCCGCCTGCTTTAAGGATAGCTATTAGCGCCACCACCATTTCTAGTGATTGCTCCATGTAAACACCAACTACAGTATCTGGTTTAATACCTTGTAGCTGTAAATAATGTCCTAGCTGATTTGCTCGGCTGTTTAACTTCTGGTAGGTTAATCGTTGATTTTCAAAAATGAGGGCTACATCAGACGGTATTTTTTCTACCTGTGCTTCAAACAGTTGATGAATACACTTATCTTGAGGATAGTCTGTCTTGGTATCATTCCACTCAACTAATAACTGTTGTACTTCAGGTGGTGTTAATAATTGCAATTTTGAAATACGTTCTTCGGGATCGCTGACTATACTTTCCAGTAAAGTCTGGAAATGTCTCAGCATTCTGGTAATGGTATCTGTATTAAATAAATCTGTGTTGTACTCGCAAGTCGCAATCAATCCTTGCGGGGAATCCTCCATAAACAATGTCAAATCAAACTTAGACGTACCGTTATAACTTTCCTCATAACAAACTGATACATCTGACAAACTTATATCTGGTATAGGAACATTTTGAAGAACGAACATCACCTGAAATAATGGATTGTAGCTCAGGTCTCTGCTTGGCTGTAATTCCTCTACTAATTTTTCAAAAGGTAAGTCTTGGTGAACGTAAGCTTCTAAAGCTGTTGATTTCACCCGTGCTAACAAATCTTGAAAACTCAGGTTGCCAGAAAGGTCTGTACGCAGTACTAAAACATTGACAAAAAATCCTATTAATGAATTAATTTCTGTTCTGTTACGACTGGCAATTGGCGAACCAACTAAAATGTCAGTCTGACCTGTGTACCGATACAGTAAAGTTTTGAAGGCTGTAAGCAAGGTCATAAACAGAGTTACTCCCTGCTGACGGCTTAAGCTTTTCAGTTCTTTTTTCAGAGTTTGGGAAAGAACTAATCTTGCTTGAGCGCCTTTGAAGGTTTGAACTGGCGATCGCGGACGGTCAATTGGTAAGTTCAATATAGGAAGCTCATTACCTAACTTTTGTTTCCAATAAGTAAGCTTTGATTGAATGCGTTCGGAATCAAGCCATTTTCGTTGCCAATCGACAAAATCTTTATACTGAATAGGTAATTCAGGAAGCGGTGAGGGTTTTCCAATAAAAAATGCTTCGTATAGTGCATCTAGTTCTTTGATGAGAATACCAACAGACCAACCATCTGCAATTATATGATGCAAAGTAACAAATAGTTGATAGTCTTGTTCATCTAAACGCAAAACTTTAGTACGCAAAAGTGATTGAGAAGATAAATCAAAAGGCTGCCGTGCTAACTCTGTAGCTAAACGTTGTGCTTCTTGAGTCCGTTCTTTTTCTGATAATGAGCGTAAATCTTCAACTACCAAAGTTAAAGGCGTTGCTTGATTTATAATTTGGGCTGGTTGGCGATCTACCAGTGCAAAGGTTGTCCGTAAAACTTCGTGACGCCTAATAATTTCGTTAAGACTATCTTGCAAAACTGTTAAGTTGATGCAACCTTTTAGGGTAATAACTATAGGAATATTATATGTATGACTATCAGGAGTTAATTGATTAATAAACCACAGTCCCTGCTGGGCAGGAGATAGAGGATAAGTATAAGTATTTTTATCTTGTTGGATGAGGGATACAGATGGTATTGCATCAGTTGTCATTTGAGCGAGTATTTTTGTCACTAGCGATCGCGTAGTCATCCCTTCAAAGAAGTCTGCTACAGATACTTCGACTTCTAAGTCAACCTCAATCCGGTTTTTCAACTCAAATACTTTTAAAGAATCAAGCCCCAAAGTACTTAATGGTTCTTGAGGGTTGATATCATCCGATGCGATTGACAGTACTCTCGCTTCCTGTTCAATTAGATATGTTTCTAAAAGCGGCTGACACTCCAAGGGGGAAAGCGCCAAAAGTTCTTCTCGCTGTAATCGAATTTCCTTTCTGGTAATATCACTAATTTTTAGAACGTTGCTTCTAACTACATTCAACGTCCCTTCCTCAAACTGAGCGCGAGTTGCACGTCTTTGAATCTTACCGCTGGAAGTTTTGGGAATACTACCTGGTTTAATTAGAACCACAGCATAAACTTGTACTTCATACTCTTCAGTAACCGCTTGCCGAATTACACCAGCTACTTCTTCTAAATTTGGCTTGGCGCGAAACTCCAATTCTTGTACAACTACTAACCGTTCTTCACTGTGAATCTGTACTGTAAATGCAGCACCCGAACCAGGACGCAACGATAGATGACTGCGTTCTACAGTTAACTCGATATCTTGTGGGTAAAGATTTCTACCGCGAATAATAATTAAATCTTTTGCTCTACCTGTAATGAAAAGCTCTCCATCCTGCAAAAAACCTAAATCTCCCGTCCGTACAAATGGTCCTTTTCCTATGTCTGATAAATAGGCACGGAAAGTTTCTTTTGTCTCTTGAGGACGCTTCCAATAACCTTTACCAACACTCGGTCCAGATACCCAGATTTCCCCAATTTCATCCGGTTGACAACTACTAAGCGTTTCTGGATTTGCGATCGCTACTTCCTGTTCTGGTATGATTCGACCGCAACTTACAAAGCGGGATACATCCCCTTCGGGAGCAGTTGTTTCAACTACCCGATTAAATTCTAATGCAGATTTCTGAACTGCTTTGATAATTGGTGGTGTTGCCTTTTGAACACCGGAGACCATCAAAGTTGTTTCAGCCATTCCGTAGCAAGGATAGAATGCCTCTTTACGGAAGCCACACTCTGCAAAAGTTTCTGCAAACCGCTCTAAAGTATCATGCCGAATTGGTTCCGCACCGTTAAATGCGACACTCCAACTACTTAAATCTAGAGTAGCTTTCTGTTCGGGAGTAATTTTTTGAACACATAAGTCATACGCAAAATTAGGACCGCCGCTTGTTGTGCCTTTGTAGCGGGAAATAGCTTGTAACCAACGATAGGGACTTTGAAGAAAGGCAGTAGGAGGCATCATAATGCAAGGAAAACCTCCATACAAAGGTTGCAATATCCCACCAATTAGACCCATATCATGGTAAATCGGCAACCACGTTACGAACCTACTTTCTGGAGAATGCTCCATGAATTGGTAAGTTGTAGTAGCATTATGCAGTAGGTTTTCATGACTAATCATTACACCTTTGGGTGTTCCTGTAGAACCAGAGGTATATTGCAGAAATGCTATGGTATCGCTATGAATAGAAGGTTCTTGCCAACTATCTTCTAGTCCAAGAGGAAGATTGTCTGTAGTCAACCACTGCAAAGTTTCCAGTCCAGTACTTTTTGTCATTAAAGACTGTACTGTAGGCAAGATTTCTGTTGTAGTCAGAGCTATAGCTGCTTGTGCATCTTTTGAAATTGCCTTTATCCGAGGCGTGTTGCGTTCATTTCGTGGAGGATATGCAGTTACAGCAACAACTCCTGCATATAAACAACCTAAATAACCAACTACAAAATCAAGTCCCGCTGAATATAGTAGTAAAGCTTGTTTTCCTGTCAAACCTAACTCTTGCAATCGAGCAGCCACTCTACGGGCAAGCTTATCTAATTCTTGATACGTTAACGTCGCTTGTTCTGTTTCACCATCTAGCAACAAGGTGAAAGCAGCTTGATTTGGCTGCGTGGCACTTCTAAAACGCAAAACTTCAACAACTGTAGAACAATTGGAATTAGCTATTAATGAAGCTTTCATAATATTTATTCATCTCTATATTCACCAGTTAAAATGCAACCCTGACAACATACTAATTTCTCACTCTGGCAAGCGAAGAATAGGCGAAAAACCCTAGCTCAAAATAAATTTCCAGTTCAAGCGTCTACGCAATGATGCAAACTATTACATCTTTGAGCTAGATAAACGCTTACGCTTTCAAACTCAATTAATGTAATAATGAATAACGGTGCGCTATATAACTTAAATATAGTTTAATTATTCTCACCTAAAAACAGCTAATAACATTGACGCGACCAAACTGACAGTCCTGAAGTATATGTCATCTACAGCCGATATTGTTATACTTAGAATACTGTTAAGTAATTTCATCACATAACTCCTATGATTACTACTTGACTATCTGCGGGATTTATTAATCTCAATACTTCGATCTTAGTAGTCAACTAAGTCAAAACTTGCCAGCCGAGTTAAATAAAGTATATATACTCACTTCTTTAACGTAGATTTTGACATTTTATAATTAGTTCAGCTAACTACCAATACCACGCCAGTGCTAACGGGTAGCTATGAGCGAAATCAAAGCTCATTTATGCTATTGCAATTTGTTTTCACTTAACTCTCTTCAACCTAACAACAATCAACGGCTTTAGCAATACAGCAAATATCGCAAGTTATTATCAAGCTACATGAATTTATCAGGTTTGCTTATAAAATTCGTTATTTCTACCTTTAGGCAGATGTCTAAACGCAGTATTCAAATAAAAATATTCAGCCTTGTGTAAGCGAAACTCCGTGTTGAAGAGGTCGTTTCTGGCTTTTTAAAATACTTGCTCAAGAAGTATATTAACTTATAGTATAGTCTCTGTCAATATGGCAAATGGACACCTAAGTTTAAGAAGGATTGCTGCTTCCCATCGATTTTTATAAGGTTAATTGAGATAAATTATTGATTACTTTGTGTCTTATGTTACTTCGTAATATCATTAGTTTTAGCTAAATGACAATTTTTTCTGTTAACTTAATTGTGCTTTGGAGTACAATCAAGCAATCTTATTGTCTAAGGAAATAAATGAAGTTAGATAAATTGTTTCAAAGCCTGCTGCTTGAGTGCATATCTAGTCGGATTGCTTACTGACTTGTCCTCTAGGGGTGAAAATTTGTCCTAGAAAGGGTAGACTTGCCCTAATGAAAATGCTTACGCTTCTAGTTGAACTCAAACTTTAATCAAGACTTCCTGTTTCCGGATAAAGGGGTTTAACTCCCCATCCCCTACTTAATAAGAGGCGCTAAACAAGAGAAATTATTGAGAATTTTATTCATGATGAACCAAACAATGCTAATATTATTTTGGTAGAGTTTATTTTTGAGAAAATCCAACCTTGTAAGTATTTATGTAACATTTCCAACTAAATATTTACACTCAAAAATAAACAAAAATAAATAGGAACAAATTCAATACTAGTACGCGACAACCATATTGAAAGGTGGTTGTCAGTTGGCATTCGTAACAATTGGATGGATATCTAAAACTCAAGCAATTGTGGACGCCGCATTTCGTCGCAAGGTTTTAAACCAAAATCGCGTAAGATGCCTGCGTGTGTAGGTAAAACAATTCTTTCCTACTGCCTGCTTTGGGTTGCCTTTATGGCGATAAGGCTGTTGAAATCAACGCAAATTAAGTAAGCTCGCGATTTATCAATCACACCAGAATTAAGCCAAATCTACGGATTTGATTTTCCTAATAACTTTTTTCGGTTTCAAGAATTTTTAGGTAAAACTCCTGAGAATTTGTTCTTTATTGAGCAACAAGTCCAGAGATGCGATTTCCGAAATTCTCTGTTCCTATCTTACTCATTCCCTATTACAACAGGCATTTAAAAATTATGGAAATAATTACAGAATCAGATTTCTGTCAGCATACACAAGAAAGCTTGCTCCAAAGAGAAGTAATTTACTATAACAAAGGTTTTGACAGAATAGAGAGATGTGAAGACAGGTTTAGTAAAATTGACCGCCGAACAGTTAAACTTCGTTCTAATTTAAATCTAGATATTTGTAATGAAATATTTTATAAATCAGTTAGTATAAAAGGGCAGTACGAAAAAACGTGTAATTTAATATCAAAGTTTTATATCTTAGGCAATCGAAAGACTATTTTTACTAGCGTTAAAGGGGTTACTCAAATTTCTCAGCAAACAGTAGGAAATAACTACTTATTTTATCTACCAGATACTGAGCAAATCGAGCAATCCTTGGCAGGCGAACAGTACTGTTTAATTAGCATAGATTTTGATGTAAAATTTTTACAAAATTTTGCAACAGGTTTAGAAGAAACTTTACCTAAGCAATTACACCTTATAATACAAAGTGACTCTCCACAGATGTTCTATCGCCATAATGGTAACATTACACCCGATATGAAGACAGTATTATGGCAAATTATGAATTCACCTTATCAGGGAATAATCCAGCAAATATATCTAGAAAGTAAAACATTAGAACTTTTAGCTTTGCAATTAGCACAGTGGCTAGAAGCGGAGGAAGGAGAACAAAAAACCATTAATCTTACACCTGATGAAATTGAGAAAATTTACCAAGCAAAAGAAATTTTACTTTCTAACCAAGCCAAACCTCCAAGCATACTAAATTTAGCCCAGCAAGTTAAGATTCACCATATGAAACTTAAACAGGGCTTTAAAGAAATTTTTGGAACAACGATGTTTAACTATTTGTACAATTATCGTATGGAAATAGCACGAAATTTGCTCTTAGAAAAGAAAATGAATGTAACGGAAGTTGCTTTAACCGTCGGTTACTCAAACTCTAGCCAATTTGCGGCAGCGTTTAAACGTAAGTTTGGTATCACCCCTAAAATATGTAGCCAGAAAAAGAAACAGGGGACAAAGCAGCCAGAACAGTAGACTTGTCCTCTAGGGGTGAAAATTTGTCCTAAAAAGGCTAGACCGACAGTAACGAAAATGCTTACACTTGTATTGAAGTTTAAATCTTACAATTATTTGTAGTACTATGAATGCATTGATAGGAGGAGTGATGAGCATAAAGCTTTTGCGCTTTGAACAAGGATACATCAAGCTTGGATGGTTAATCTATTGATTGTGTTAAGGAGCATTCGTTTATAAATAACCTAGTCGTATCAGACTGACGTTCGTCTAACACAAGCAATTAAAAGGCATAAGCTTTGTAATTGCAAGTATGTTGGCGTCAGTTATAATTTGACGATATCTCCAAATTAACCTGATATTCTAGAAAGGTTGTAGAGTTCATCAGCTTGCCTTCTATATTTTTGGGCTTATTGGTACGACCCATAAATGGGTAGCGTACCCAGATAATGTCTGCAACACTTTAATAATTCATTTGTATTATCTGAGTGACGTATGGGTGATACTACTTGCTAATGTCTGCAATAAAGACATATTAATATATCTTTATAATATTTAACAATTTTTAATATTTAGTAATCATTTTTATTTCACTTCCCCCTGTAGCCCCGGATCAAAATTCAAAGTAATTTTTGAGTAAATTCTTCTGTATTACCAGACCCAAATTTTGAATCTGGTAACATTAAGCTAAAATACTTTACGTTCCTCCAGATGGGCTGCAATTTCTTCTCGCGTGCGCCAAACTGGGCGCAACTTTTTCTGAGCAAACATTTGTAATTGTTCGCCAACATGTCGGGAACCCGGTTGAGACGAATTACCATAACTTGTAAGCGCCATTGCCTTCACTGGGTTAGAAAACTCAATCGCAGTAACATAAGAATCACCTGCGATCGGTTGAAATCGACCATTTTCTGAGGGAACAAAATCGACGACGCGGAAAATACCTAAGCCTCCATCACCACCATTGCCGGGTAAATCCACATTCCCATATTTCAACCGGAAAACCTCTCCCCAAGCAACATCTAATTTTCCATAAGCCTTTTGTACCTTTGTTGCTGCTGTTTCCAATAATGCCACTGCACCTTGAGGATTAGCTAATCCATCGGGTGTAGTCCGGGGTGAGTCTTCAATCCAAGGTTTACTAAAAGTCTTATCAAAGTCTAACTCTTGTGCCCAAGCAGCAAATAATACTGCTCCTTTGCTATCTGCATTCGCTTGTCTATCCCATGCTGACAAGACAGTTGCTGCTTGTTTTCCTACTTCTTTACCATATTTGCGTGCAGATGGAATTAAATCATCCAGAATCCGGTCTGCAAATTCCATGCGCGTCGAATGCTTGTATTTAATCATTTCATCTAGGGTGATTTTTTCATCCTCATCCAACATTTTCGCGGAACTCTGCGCTCGGAAATCCATAAAACGCGGTGCCATATAAGGCGGATATTTATCTGCTTTAATTGCTACTGGAAAGGTTGTAGTCCAAGGTGGGTCATTGGCATTTTGTAACCAACCACTAGGTGGGTCGATAACACGCGGTAAATCTTTATAGGGGTGAATTTTTGTCCATAAGGTTTTTGATGTGTTCCCAGGAATAATTCCTTGCCAATATTTAAAATCGCCTTGGGAACGCACCGGAACCTGCCCGTTAAATAGGTGCATAATATGCCCTTCTCGGTCAGCATACATCACTGTAAACATCGGTAGTTGCAAGCGTTGGAGGGCTTTTTCAAATTGTGCCAGATTTTGCGATCGCGCCATATCCCACCATTGTTCCAACACTCCTGGTTGGTCAAGACCAACAACACGTAATGCGATCGCTTCACCTTCAAACTCTGACACAACAGGTCCGTGAACAGAACTTTTCACTACCAACGGTTGCTCACGCAGTGTCCCGTCGTTTTGTTTTACTTTCAAAGAAAGAGTTTTCGTTTCAAAAGGACGAACTTTACCATCAAAACGATAGCCATCACCAGCTATTTCTAGTTGATACACATCCCACCCATCATGGGTGTTGACGGTATGAGTCCAACCCAAATTATCGTTGAAAGCAATTGTTAAAACGGGGATACCGACAAGTGAAGCTCCATAAGCATCAATTCCCGGTGCGGTAATTTGAGCTTCATACCACAGATACAAATCTGACCAGGGAAGGTGTGGATTTGCAAGCAGCATGGCATTACTAGACGCTGAACGTTTCGGTGCTAGAGCCCAACCATTAGAACCTGCTTTCGACCCTTGTTTGCGAACACCCGCAACTTGTTCTGGACTGACTATAAATGTAAAATTAAGCACCCGTTGCAGGTGAGCTAGTACATCCTCTCCTTTGACTGGCAATACAACTTCAACAGAATCATCAATTGCATTCTTGTTTTCTTTAACGTAAGTATTGATACCTTCGGCAAAGGCATCCAAATAACTACGGAAAGATGGGTTTTGTGCTTCATACCAAGAACGAGCGCGTTCTGGTACTCCCATTGACAGTACCCAACGGTCTGACTCTGTATATTTGTCTCCCCAATATTCAGCAGCACGTCCTCTGGCTTGACCATAAAGACGCAAAATTAGGTTCCCGTGGCTTTGCATTTGCGCCCATCCAAAGGCATAGAATGCACTTCGGGTATCTTTGCCGTAAATATGCGGTATGCCATAGGTATCCCAAAGTATTTCAGTACTTTTGGGTAGAGAACCAAAACTTTGACACCCCATTACCAAAGCAAAAAGGAGAGCGATGGTAAAGGTTAAAACTCGATTCGGATTTCTTCTTAAGACCCCGAATATATACTGCTTGTTGCAATAACGCGGAATATATCTGAGGGAAATTAAATGCACCCTAGTAATAAACATTACGATTTTGGCAAATTGATTAAGAAACTGAAAAAATACTGAATTCATTAAGCAGCGTAGCTTTTTTAGGTATTGTTAAGATTTTTGAATTGAAAGTTTTGGCTTGAATATTGCTTTTATTTACCTTTACGAGAGAATAGAACTAATTATAAACTTTCTCAATTATTTTTAATCCGTCTTAACGATTGCTTTTATCAAAAGTGAAAGGTATTAGCCACTGGGGAAATACACTACTATCAACTAGACTATGAGCGCGACACCAAATGGTATCCGATTTAATACTAGTCAAAACGGTGTTTACTTAGACAAAAATGTTATAGCTAGCACATTATGACAAATAGTACTGAAATTGAAATTAGGGTAATTACTTCTTAAAATATAGATGATAAATTTTATCAACTAACATTATTGTATTGTAAAAAGGAGGAGTAAATTATGAATAATGGAAGACATATCAAAAAAATTGACACGTATAGTAATCGGGTTATCAAGGGCTTGTGTGGCCAGTTGCAAAATACTTCTAACGCTTACACTTGTCTGTATCCCTTTGAGAGTGATTGCATCCGAAGAGAAGCGCGATACTAGTATTGAAACCCAACCATTACAGACTGAGATTACGCAACGGGATTTCAAAATTATTGATCGGTTAGTCACCATTGCTCAACGCAACTCTGCTAATGTTTAGGAGACAAAAGCTGCAATGGGGTTGAGCGCATTCCAAGACATTTTATTTATAGAACTGGCACCTTCTCAAACTATCACAAGTTCTGTATCACCAGATGTTTCATCTGAAAATGCACGTAGTTTTTCCGTCACCGTCACAATAGACCCAATTAAACTTGTCGGTGTCATTTCACTTCTTCCGATCAGAGAAGCTCGTTGGAATGAAGCCAAACATCAAAAACGCTCTTCGGTTGTACAAAATTACCTTGTCTACCTCCAAGCTCGTCAAGCATCAAAAATAGCCGCCCACCGAATGCAAAATTTTGCTCAAAGCTCGCGTGTTGCCAGTCTTAATTCCCAAGCAACCCATAACCCAGAACAAGTTAATCATCTTGCTAACTCTGAATACATTGCAGCCGCAACGGAAATGTTGAATACAAACACCCGCGAACAAATCGCACTGGAAGAATTAGCAGCTTCTGTGGGCTTGTCTTCGCAAGCGATAATTAACATCATCAATAGGCAATAGATATTTTAAGGTTCGGGGATAAAGAGTACATGCTCGCTATTTCCCTGCTTGCCGAAATACTCAACCCACCTCCTGAATAAGTATTTGGAAAATTATCTGTGGATTGTATCCCAATCCATAGTTCATAATTACTATTAGTATGATTAGTGGACACCAATCATACTAATAGTAATTTTCCCATCCCTGATTTATTAGGTATCGTCCATCTTGGGCTTCCATAAACTGATAAACCCTTTCCCCATGAACTCTACTCCCCATCGTGCCAACATAGGACAACTTCAACCCCAAGTTACTCAATAACTTTTGCGCGATACCATCTTCATATCTCTAGCCCTGGAAGGGCGGCTGCGCCGACGGGGAAGCAAGCAACGTGTAGCATCTCTCTCGGAGAATGGAAGCTTACGGGTATCGCAATCCCACTACATCCCTCAGAAATCGAAACCCCCAAATATTTCTTGATAATATACCGATGCCGTGCAGCCAAAGCTTTCAACTGCTGCAACTCCACATCGGAACCGCGAAACATGACACCCGGTGTGAGAAAGTGACCAACATTGAGACTTTCCAGCAATAAAATCACGCTCATTAACTGCCCCCGGTTAAAATCAGGCTTCCAAACGGCATTCTCTCCCGCTTCTATCTGCGATTTAGCCCTCGTTGCATCACGTTCAGCAAGATGCTCTCGTCCCACGGTGAGAAAATAATGCAGCCGTAACTGAGGATACCAATTGTCGTCATCTTTCCAAACAAGTTCGGGTGTCACATCAACCCCGTAACGCTCATTTATCCCTCTTCTGTCACTCTCCGGTTTTTCCTATTATTAATAATTTCTGAACAAAAGGTATACTAAGCAATACAGCACTTGCTCATCTAATTTTGGCAAGTTTCAGGCTTTCAGGAATTTCTATGAAGTAAAAATCCTGCTATCGCCTACTGTATAATAACTCTAGACTTCAGAAATGATAAAACTTTTCGGAGAGTGACAGAAGAGGGATAGTAGTGCTTTCCGTTCCTGGTGTCGCTCGGTTTTGGTTTTGGCTTTTTTATCTTGCAGCTTCTTAAACTCAGCATCAGAGACTGTTTCAGCCTGTGCGATCGCCCGACACTCCTCCCCATACAACTCCTGCGAAGCTGCTTTAACCTCCTCAAAAACCTGCTGACTCTCCTCCTCGGCAACATCTTCCGCGTCGATAATCCGATAACCATCCTCAACTAAACCCTGAAGCACGGATTCCCGATAGCACTTCATTTGGGCATTGATGACACAAGCCCGTTTACCCCAAGTTTGTAGGGATTCTGGTTGAAAATTCTCATCGATACAACTGTAATCAGCATTATCCGCCTGAGACAACAACGCAATATTCGCCCTTGTGGCTGCTTGTTGACTTCCTAAAAGCACGCCCACAGATGTGGACCCATTACCAA
The DNA here is from genome assembly GCA_964242965.1 of uncultured Calothrix sp. Classification (GTDB taxonomy): domain Bacteria; phylum Cyanobacteriota; class Cyanobacteriia; order Cyanobacteriales; family Nostocaceae; genus JANNFJ01. The sequence goes on from CAXTCQ010000001.1 coordinate 92,117, forward strand.
CAGTTCCCATTCCCCACTGTCTTATCCAAACATGACGGTCAACAGTCTCCCGTAACCTTGCCAACATCTGCCGCACGGAATTGGCTGACTGTACTCCCTGAAAAATCCCCCATACTAGTACCGTGCGGCGTAAATAAGCCTACTATTTTCAAAGACTGCAAATGATTATTTTTTCAAGGTTCGTAATCGTGGGTTTATTTGCGCCATGCTGTACTAGTTACTAGTCAAAACTTGACTAGTATTTAACGAACTACTAGTTTGCCTTGTCTCGTGCCTTCTTGAACAATATACTGCTTGCCTGTAAATACCTGAATACCTGAAACAACCACATAATCTATATCATCAGTAATGATTTTGATGTTTCCAGCACCTGCTCCAGCAATAGCTTCAAGAATTAACAAATCGTATCCATCAAGTGCCTGAGTTTTGAATCTGTTCAAGGCTGCATCTGTAGTTGAATCATCAATATAAAGATTTGCGGACAGGGCAATATCTTTGACCTGATTCCAGGCTAAATCGACTTCTCCTACAACTTTCAATCTTTCTAATGGATAATTGTGGCGGTATTGTTTTGGTGAAATAGTTGGATGAGATTGTTTATAAATCTCATATTCGGTTTTCTCAATAATATGCGCGAGTTCTGCCAATGTTAAGCCTGAGTATGTCAAAGTCGCTCCATTGATAAGAGCTTGATTCAAGTAGTTTGGGTAATCAACTAATTTATAACGGTCTCTTGATTTAATACCAAATGCCGCATTAGTATACGTTTGCCAGAACCAAACATTTGTGTCAACTAAAAAAATATCTTGTTTTTGTGGGATGTCATTTTTAATATTAATGACATCCGCCATAATTTTCAGATTTACAGCCATACAATTACAATGTTGAAGCTTTTTCTGTAATTACCGCATCAACTGCATGACGGTATTCCTCATCAGAATAATAATGTTTAGCGTTCTCAATTACATGTTCGAGAAGTATCTGACCATTGTGTGAAAGCTCGGAAAATTCCATAAGTTGATTCAGGTCATCGCGTGGGATATCTCTCAAAAGTTGGCCTATTGCAAAATTAAAAAATGGAGACGCAAAAATCCTAACATGTGTAAAATCTAACATCACAGGCTCGGCAGCTAACAAGCAAGGATGAACTTGCTCATATAGTTTTTGTCCAGCATCTGCCGTAATCGCATATTCTCCTGTAATCTCGTAAACTTTGAATATCATTATCTTTTACCTCATAGTTGCTAAAAAACCCCTTTTATCAGGCGAGGCACTTCAGAAGCTAAACAGTAGTACCGCTCATCGCATTTTAAAGTTATATTTATTAAAGTTCCAGAGAAATTAGTACATTTGTCTTGTCTAACTTGATTATCACCTATAATGACACACCCGTCATTACTAAAAATCATCAGATTTCCATTATTTTTCTTTACAAATTCTTTTAATAAGTGTAAACCCGCTCCCCGGCTAACACCAGTATCATTTTTAGTGCTGTTTCCAGATTGAAACGCCCAATTTAGAGCTTCAGTTGTACTTATAGTAGCATTTTGGGGCAGTGCGCGAACGCTTGTAGGGATACCAATACCAAAATCAACAACCGTTAACTGAAGAGTTCCAGCTTGAGGATAATTCTGACCGCAGCTGAAGACACCTGTTTGGGAATTACTGTGTTCAAAGGCATTGAGATAAATTTCTAAAACTTGACAGATAATAGCATCCTGTAATTGTGAACTGACATTAACCCACCCTTTGCCCAACCATCTGTACCGAAGATACTCGGTAATTTCTGTATGCTCAAGTCTCAAATCACGCCTATAAGGGATAGAGTTACCATCCCAAGGATTGTGGCTGCTACCAAAATCATAAAGAAAACCGTTCTGCGCTAGATTTACATAGATTTTTTTGGAAAGGGTATTCCAACAGAAATTAACATGACCACCACGAAGTTGAATTAAGCGAGCTAGACCACCAAGGAAAGCAACACCGATGTGCCCCAAAAACTCACAATAATGAAAATCAACAGTAATGTTAAGATTATTCATAGGAAGTTGTTGAATTTCATCCCAGTCTTTGAAGAGTCTATTAATATGATGTTGACAGTCATCAATAGTATCGACATAAAGAATCGGCGATCGCACTTTAGTAATTATAAGCAAAGTAACTCCAAATTATTATTATTTACCGTTTTTAGGAATTGGTATAAATAATACCTGAAGCTATTCTTAATTTAAATTAGCAACGATCTGTCGTAGCCAAACCATCGCTATTTTCACGCTTGCCAAAATACTTAACCTACTTCCTGGATACGCATTTGGGGAATAACCTGTAGGTTGTGTCCAAATAAGCTAGTTCATAAATACTATATTTATCCCTGGTGGACACCAAAGGTATAGCGTTTTTCCCATCTGCGATCGCTCGCGGCCATAGGCAACGCATTAGATCGAACTCTAGCTATTTTCCCGCTTGCCGAAATACTCAACCTACCTCAATAATCAGTATTTGGGAAATTACCTGTGGATTGTGTCCAAACAAGATAGTTCATAAATACTGTATTTATAACTGCTGGACACCAGCACTAGCAACATAACGATTTTGCCATCCCTCAAAAATTACCTCACGCCCATCTTGGGCTTCTACAAACTCATACACCCTTTCCCGATTGTCCCTGCTCCCCATCCTGCCAACATAGGTTAACTTTAGTCCCAGCTTGCTCAATAGCTTCTGGATAATCGCAATCCCACTCAACCCCTCAGAAATCGAAACCCCCAAATAGTTTTTTATAATATACCGATGCTGCACTGCCAAAGCCTTCAACTGCTGTAATTCAGAATCGGAACCGCGAAACATAACCCCTGGCGTGAGAAAGTGACCAATATTGAGACTTTCCAACAACAAAACCACAGGCAATAACTGTCCCCGATTAAAATCCGGCTTTCAAACGGCATTCTCACCCACCTCAATCTGCGATTTAGCCCTTTTAGAATCACGTTCGGCAAGATGCTCTCGTCCTAAAGTCAAAAAGTAATGCAACCGCAACTGAGGATACCAATTGTCGTCATCTTTCCAAACAAGTTCGGGTGTCACATCAACCCCGTAACGCTCATTTAGTAATGCTTTCTGCTCTTGATGCCGTTCGGTTTTAGTTTTGGCTTTTTTATCTTGTAGCTTCTTGAATTCAGTATCAGACAGCACCTCAGCCTGTGCGATCGCCCGACACTCCCCCACATACAATTCTTCAGAAGCGGCTTTAACAGACTCTAAAATTTGCTGATTTTCCTCACCATCACCTACATCAATAATTTTGTAACCATCATCTACCAAACCCTGAAGCACCGATTCCCGATAGCACCTCATTTGAGCATTGATAACACAAGCCCGTTTTCCCCAAGTCTGTAACGATTCGGGTTGAAAATTCTCTTCGATACAACTGTAATCCGCATTATCCGCCTGGGACAACAACGCAATATTTGCCCGACATGCTGCATGTTGACTTGCCAAAAGCACCCCCACCGATGTGGAGCCATTACCAACAGTTCCCATTCCCCACTTTCTCACCCAAACATGACGGTCAACAGTCTCCCGTAACCTTGCCAACATCTGTCGCACGGAGTTTGCAGACTGTACACCCTGGAAAATTAATTCCCCACACAGCGCTAAAGTGCCCCTTAATATCGATGGATACCCCAGTTTCTAGACTCGGAGAAGCAATAACCAAATCGTATTTTCTGAGGATTTCGTTGAGATGGGCAATGCAGCCATACGCAGGATGTGACGGGTCAGACACGGACTCGCTATCTATTCTCAATATCCTTAAATCCGGAAATTTGCGGCGAAACCTTTCTTCTAAAGCCTGGGTTCCCCACTTCGATTTTGCTTTTTGAGCAGAACAACAAAGTAAATGATGTCCCCCTTGAGGAATTGCTTTATCTAATGCAGCAATCAAATCCTTCGGGTTATTCCCTTCATAGCTGTAACAATTTCCTGCTTGAGGTTGGTAATTGTTAAGAATTACAAACGGCTTAACTTTTATCTCCCCAGCCAAAGAAAGCACGTAATCAACATTACAATCGGATATATCGGCACTCGCCAAATAAATTTTCCCCTGTGGACTGCTCAACACATTCTGAATCAGTAACTTAAGGTTTTTAAGTACAGAAACCCGACGTTTTGCTACTTCTGTTCCTGAGTTTAATAAATGCCAAAATACTTGGTCACATTCGTCGATGATAACTGTATCGTTACACCAATCGTTGGGGTTAAACCTGGCTTGGCTTTGTTGGTGGAGAGAGTCAACACAAACACCGTAGCCTAGTAAATCTCCTGTATCTGAGTCACGAACCTCGGTAACGTAATTAACGCCAAAGCTTAACGCATAACGCCTCCCCCAACTGAATCCGGTGAGTAATAATTAGCACTCTCCAATTTATGACAGACATTTGCCTAGTAAAGAAAAATCTTAATTAGACAAGGTTTGATAATTCGTAAATACTCATAAATATGGCAGGAGTCTTGTCATATTGTACAGAGCTTTACCACGCTAGGTTGAAATTGATAAAGGCTTCATCAAGGCTTTCAAATTGTTTTCAATTTTAGGTGGCACTAGAATTGGTGAGGAGATTTCAGCATATTTAGGTTCAACCGTCCACTCGTAATCGCTTAACAGCTTGGCTAAAACAATCTTCATCTCCATTTTGGCAAATTCCATGCCAATACAAATGTGTTCCCCAGCACCGAAGCCGATTAACCCATACGGTTCTTTTTTATCTTCTTCACGGGGCGGCGCAAAGCGTTCAGGGTCAAACTTTTCTGGATTAGCGTAGAGTGTTGGTAACTTATGTGTCAAGGCTTGAGCAACTATAATGCCCCATCCAGGTGGAATGGAGTAACCTGCATATTCAATCTCTTTAACAACACCTCGAAACAAAAAGACCCCAGCAGGATTATAAACTCGCTCAATTTCTTTCAAGAAATAGTTCATTTGATTTAATTTCTTAAGATGTTCCAAGCAAAGGGAGGAACCGACTGTGACTTGTTGCAATTCTTGGCGCAATTTTGCCCGTAACTCTGAACGCGCTGCAAGCTCAACAAGTGACCAAGTTAGGGAAGTTGAAATGGTGAAATGGGCACCATTAATTAGATGAATAAGTTCGTCAATAATCTGGTCATCAGTTAATGTATTACCTACTTGATCTGCGGAGGTTAAAAATAGCCCCAAGACATCTGCGGATTCTTGAAGATTACCTTGCTGTTTGCGCTGACTGATGATATTTTGCAAGAATGCCTTTAATTGTTGACGAGCAATTTTAGATCGACTATAAGTTGTAAACGGCAAATCAACCTGTAGTGCAAAGGCTCCCTTTATTAAGGTGTTGTACCACTTTTCAACCTGTTCGATTTCACTGGCTAATTCGATGCCCAACAATAGGCGTATCCCTACTCGTAAAGCAAGCTGATTAAATTCACTTTTTATGGGAACAGGTTTATGGATTTCCCAATTATTTAAACATTCACAATTACTTGCTGCATTGTGTCAAAATAGCTGGCTATTGCTTGACTATGAAATGCAGGAGCCATCAATCGCCGGGTAAAACGATGAGTATCCCCATCTTGGAGCATCATCGGACGACCAAAAACCTGTTCCATAAAAGGCTGCCAACCCATGTAAGAAGAAACACGATCTGCCTGAAGATGCAAAATCAGTTTGTTAGCCTCTGCCCCCACCAAGACTGCATACTTTCTACCTAGTAAGCTAGTTTTGAAAATAGCTCCGTATCGCTGATAATTTTTTGTTAGCCCCCAACCTTGAGTAGTTGCGATCTCTAAAACTTCACCGAAAAACGGTAAGCCAAAGTTACCTGGCATTTGATCTGCGGATTTTAGTTGAGTCATTATTTCTTCTCGTTTTTTGTTATGAGCTTTTCAATCAGATCGGCAGCTTGTTGCGGCCCGTTATATTGCTGAAATTCAGTTTGCAATCGCTGTGCATTTTGCTTGTAGCAATGGTCACGCAGAATCTTTCTCACAGCACACCGTATTTTATCGGATGATGGAGTTCCTGTTTTTAAGTTAATACCCACACCAGCCCATGCCACCCGTGCTGCAATTTCTGGCTTTTCCTCTGTTGCACCTGCTACCACAAGTGGGACTCCATTAGATAGAGCAAGCTGTACACCGCCAAATCCACCCTTTGTCACCATCACATCCACATGAGGCATGAGATAGTAGAAAGGAATAAATTGCTCCAAACGTACATTGTCGGGCAATGGGCCAAGCTGAATATTTTCGATCGAGATACTGCCTGTGGTTGCGATAACAAGTACATTCTCATGTGCCAATGCCAGAATAGTAGGGATCAGAAGCTCGTTCAAATTATCGTTTGCTAAAGTACCCTGAGTGACTAATATTACAGGTCGCCGATCCTGCAAATCATTCCACCAAACTGGCAGTTCAAATGGTTCCGTAGGAGGACTTGTGAAAGTGCCAACAAAATGTGTGTATTCGTATAAATCACTACGAGGATACTCAAATTCGGGTATCGTTCCGAGTAAATACAAATCAGGTGGTTCAACAATTCTTTCTAATACACTTCGTTTGAGAATTGGCAATCCTATGTCGGTACGAATCCGATCGATATAGACTTTTACACCACCCAAAGCAAAGGAATCAATCAAAAATTGCAGCGTGACATTCCGAATCCTTCCCAATGGTGAGCCATCAGGAGGTAAAGCTAAACCGATCGGCGCGGTATCTTTGCTACTGAAAGAATAAATCGACAGGGCAATAGCTACTGCTGGAATCCCCGTCTTTTCACGCACGAAACCAACACCAAAGCCTACTTCTTCAGAAATCAAAATATCGGCAGGAAATTCATCAAGTAATTTTAGAATATCCTGCATTTGCTTGGGTGCTTGATCGATAAAGAGTGCTTTGATAGTTTCGATTAAAGCAGATAAGCCACGCAATCCTCGAAGTTGCCCAAAGGCTTCATCTCGACTCATGCCGCTGAAGTCGTAGGCGACGTGCATCGGTTTATACGTCGCTCCAAGTCGTTCAATTTTGGTTTGGAATGCCTTGCCTGTATACCACCAAACTATATGTCCACGTTTGACTAACTCTTGGGCGACAGAAGATATTGGATAAAAGTGGCTTGCTATCGGTGCTGTAGTAACTAATACATGAGCCATGAATGTGATTTTGCGTAGATCCTAAAATAATTATTTTCTTGAGTCTAGGAGCGATCGCATGTCTTTGTCTGGCTCATTCTTCCAAAAAATCGCTCCTTTTTCCGAAAATTTATCGCGACTGCTGATACAACTTAGGTGTGATGCCGACGTATTTGCGAAAAACCTTAGCAAAATGACTTTGGCTTTGATATCCAACAAGCTGTGAAACTTGGGTAATTGATAAATTCTTAGCGAGATAGTGCTTGGCTCGTTCGATGCGACATTGGGTGAGATATTGATGGGGTGCAACTCCAGTAGATTGTTTGAATAATGTCGCAAAATAATGAGGACTCATGTGTAGGGTGGTTGCAATTTCAGTGAGCGAAATATTTTGTTCGAGATTATCGTTGATGTAAGCGATCGCAGTTTTCAATTTGTGGCTTGGCAATCCGCTTGCATATTCTCGTATCACAGGCTGATGCACGCAATAGCGTTTTAATAAATGAACAGCTAGCATCGTTGCAACGGACTCTGCATATAAACGACTGCTGCCAACACCTATTTCTAGCTCTCGTTTTAATGACAATCCCAGTTGCTGAATTAGTAGATCGTGCGTTTGCAGTTGCTGAACAATTTCAACTCGATCTGTATTTACCGATTCATAAGCAGCTTGAACCAGGATTATAGGTTCCAAGTAAAGATGAATAATTCCTAACTCCTGCTCAAACTCTGCGGCAGGTGCGACTTGTTGGGCTGGAAAAATACCAACATCGCCCATAGCACAGGATTTTGATTGCCAGCGATTGTTAATTTTGACTTTTGCTTGAAATGGGTTGGTATAAATGTTGATTGTGTGTTGAGAAGGACAAGTTTCAGGAATCTGGAAGGGAAGTTGGCAGTGGTAAGTCAAATAGAAATTATCCCAACCTGCTTTTTGACTGGAGAGAATAAGAGATTTAGGAAGTAGCGGTTTTAAACTGTCTGTTTGGGCAGCACTAATTTTGAGTGGTTCTTTGGCTGGCATTTTCCCGGTTTGCAAGAGAAGAGCATTTAGTTAGTCGAAGTTTCACCAGCATCAATGCTATCACTCAGCCACAATACCCAACTCACTCTATAAACAGGAGAAATGGGAAATAAACATTGGATTGTGTCCAAACAAGATGGTTCATAATACTATATTTATCACTGGTGGACACCAGAGGCATAGCGTTTTTCCCATCCCTGATAAATCACCTCCCGTCCATCTTTCGGTGGAACAAATTCATACACCCGCTCTCGTTTATCTCTACTCCCTATCCTGCTAACATAGGTTAACTTCAACCCCAGCTTACTTAGCAGCTTCTGAATAATAGCAACAGCACTCAACCCCTCCGAAATCGAAACCCCCAAATAGTTCTTAATGATATATTTATGCTCAACAGCCAAAGCCTTCAATTGCTGCAACTCCACGTCAGAACCACGAAACATTGCCCCCGGCGTGAGAAAGTAACTAATATTGAGACTTTCCAACAACAAAACCACAGGTAATAACTGCCCCCGGTTAAAATCGGGCTTCCAAACGGCATTCTCTCCCGCTTCTATCTGCGATTTAGCCCTCGTTGCATCGCGTTTGGCAAGATGCTCCCGTCCCACGGTGAGAAAATAATGCAACCGCAATTGAGGATACCAACCGTCCGAGTCCCTCGAAACAAGTTCGGGTGTCACATCCACGGCATAACGCTCTTTGAGTAATGCTTTCCGTTCCTGGTAACGCTCGGCTTTGGTTTTAGCTTTTTTGTCTTGAAGTTTCTTAAATTCAGTATCAGAGATGGTTTCGGAAGAAGCGATCGCCCGGCACTCCTCCCCATACAACTCCTGCGAAGCCGCTTTGACTTCTTCAAAAACCTGCTGACTCTCCTCATCCTTAACGCCTTCCGCATCAAGAACCCGATAACCATCCTCCTCCAAACCCTGCAACACAAATTCCCGATAACAACGCATTTGGGCATTAATAACACAAGCCCTTTTCGCCCAAGTTTGTAGTGATTCGGGTTGAAAATTCTCATCGATACTGAAATCCGCATTATCAGCCTGAGACAGCAGTGCAATATTAGCCCGACACGCCGCATGTTGACTTGCCAAAAGCGCTCCCATTGATGTGGAACCATTACCAACAACTCCCATTCCCCACTGCCTTATCCAAATATGACGATCGACCGTTTCCCGCAACCTCGCCAACATCTGCCGCACAGAATTCGCAGACTGTACACCCTGGAAAATTCCCCAAACTGCACAGAAATGACCCTTGATATCGATGGAAACTCCAGTTTCCAAACTCGGCGAGGCAATCACAAGGTCATATTTGACAAGGATTTCGTTGAGATGGGCAATACAACCATAAGCAGGATGCGACGGGTCTGCAACTGACTCACTGTCAATCCTCAAAATGCGTAGATGAGGAAATTTACGACGGAAACGTTCTTCCAAAGCTTGTGTTCCCCACTTTGATTTCGCTTTCTGAGCAGAACAACATAAAAGATGATGCTTTCCTTCGGGAATCGCTTTATCCAGTGCAGCAATCAAATCCTTCGGGTTATTCCCTTCGTAGCTGTAACAATTTCCTGCTTGAGGTTGATAATTGTTAAAAATTACAAACGGCTTAACTTTTATCTCCCCAGCTAAAGAAAGCACGTAGTCCACATCACAATCAGATACATCCGCACTTGCCAGATAAATCTTTCCTTGGGGACTGCTCAACACATTTTGAATTAGCAATTTGAGGTTTTTGAGTACAGAAACCCGACGTTTTGCTACCTCTGTTCCGGAGTTTAAAAGATGCCAAAATACTTGGTCACATTCGTCGATGATGACTGTATCGTTACACCAATCGTTGGGGTTAAACCTGGCTTGGCTTTGTTGGTGGAGAGAGTCGATGCAAACTCCATAGCCCAGCAAATCCCCTGTATCTGAGTCACGAACCTCAGTAACGTAATTCACGCCAAAGCGGTTACACAATGCCTCTCCTAACTGAATCCTATGAGTAATAATTAGCACTCTCCGATTTTGGTCGTGAGCCTTCACTACCTCACCAGTTAACCATTCAGTTTTACCCGTTCCCTTAGCTGATTTGAGAACAATCAGCTTTTCGATGTCTGGAATTTGGATTTGTCCGAGATATTTTTGATTGAGCGAGATTGCAGGTTGATAGGTCAACAAAGTAAAAAGTTTGACTTGCCACATATCCAAGGTTTCGGCTTTGTCGTAAAGCGTGTCAAATGCTTCTTCTCCTTGGGCAACAATAAAATCGTCAACCCCTTTCTCTGGTCCCGGTAAATCGATTACTCTAACCGCACACCCCTCAACAGCGAGCAATTTTCCCATTCGTTTGATGGCAGTTCTTACCCGTTGCACAGTTTCCGGTTTGTTATCTCGGTCGAAACAAATATCAATCTGTCTATGTTTGGTAGCGAAATGTTTCAAATCCGGTATAAGGTTTGGTTTTCCTATGACATCGCCAAATTCATCTTTGGGGGTGCGGTAGCCAGCATTGACTCCTGGGATTGCTATTGCCGCATAACCAGCGGTCAATAATGCTCCGGCTTTCTTTGCTCCCTCAACAATCACCACTGGTACATTTCGTCGCCAAACCCAGCACCAAAAACCGTGGGGATGTTGGGAATCTTCGGGGGTGATCGCTATGCCGCAGCACTCTGAGATTTTTTCCCAGATTCGTTTGGGGACTTGTAGAAAAAATGCTCGTGTTGCTTCTTTGTAAGGATGCTCGTATTTGATAAATTTGTGGATTTTATCGCGGTTACGCCTGGGTTTATCAGGTTTAAAGCATCCCCACATCATCTGAATATATCCATTGAGGGAGTCAATTCCGTTACACCACCAACCCCCGTGTTCAATGTGGCGATATTTTGTCAAATCTCCATCCCTAAGCCGTCCGTCGTTACGGCGTGAAATCTTGGGGCTGTAAAGTAGATATTCGTAGGGTGTTGTATCGGATAGGGATGTGACGTTGAGGGCTATAATTTCTTCGTCAACCCCACTCGATAACCACTCTTGCAAGTGTTGGGGTTGGAAATTCGTGTGTAAAACATTGATTGCGTTCATAGGAGACTCCAAGTTTTAGTCACATGAAAATTTGGCAGCAAATGTACAGATGCCGCGTTTCAAAGTCTGTATCAAAGTTATTTTTTGAAAAATTTAGTAGCCGTGTCTTTCTATTTACTGTCTGTCCGCAACTGTTTCAATGCTTGTTGCTTGGCGATTTCGAGCCGCTCTTTCTCTGACTGCGGTATTTCTCCAACAACTGCGTCTAATTCTTGTTTTTGCTTTTGTTTGGCTTGTTCTGTAATTACGACTACGGACTCAGTATTTGTTTGATTGCTTGGTTGAAAGTGACGACGACGGAATAAAAAGCGAAAGTGCCGTTTATCCTGCGGGGGCAATTTTTCCCAAACTTCGGCATCCCATCCAGGGGGAATGAAATTAGCCAGTGGTGGTAGTAAATTTTGAATCCGCAATTGTAGTTGAGCTATTTCTTCTCCTTGCTTCTCGATTACTCAATTTTGTTGTTCGAGTTGTTCGAGGATTTGGGAAAGTATCTCTTGGTTTTGCGGTGCGAGTTCTGCCTCACGAGTTTTATAAGCAAAATAGCTTTGTGCAGCTGCTATCTCTGGCTTGCGCGGGTCGCCATTCATCGCTGTGATGTAGCAGGCATATCTAGATAGTCTATAATCTTTGAGCGTTTCTCGAAATGCCTGAGAACCTCCAATTTGCGCCATTTGGACGACATCGGTAAAATGGTAGGATACATTCAACCCAGAATTGAGAGCGCTAATTTTTGCTCTTTCTACGGTGTCTTTAATTCTCTTCCAGCTTTGATAGCCCATCGATGCTAATAAATCTGTTGCCAACCAGTATTCGCTTCCTGAGCCGTCAACTTGTTTGATTTGCTCAAATGGGCTGGTATTACTGTCGCTTATGGTTATCAAATCCATAATTCCTCCAGTTTATTGCGTAGTATTCAAAAATTGCGATTGCCTACAGTGCGGCAAAGTCGCTCGTATTGTTCGTTAATTACAAACAAGCTATTTTTTTCGTCATTCGTTATGAGCCGCCAATCTTTGCCAACAAATTATTCCAGCGATTTTGCTAAATCCTTCGTTATGGGTCGAAATTGCGAATCTTGCGATCGCATTTGGCTAATTGCAGGTTCGGCAATTTAAATTGATGTCGCCATTACAATTTTTTGAAACAGCGATAGTGCAAGCGCATTTTTATCAGTTCGTGCTGCTCACAAAATCATTAATATGTTTGTCAGTATTGTTATTAGCCGAGCAAGTGCCTGTTTTGCCTCGGTTATTGAACCTTGCTTCAACTCGTTTATTAACTGGTGCAATGCTGTGTGGGCATTAGTCGCAGCATTTATTGCCGTTTGTAAAGTTTGTGGATCTACCATCTTGAACCCCTTTTTTATTTGTGGAAATTTCGTAGACGTGAGATAAATAAAACCTTGGAAGTTACTCGTCAAAAAGGACAATCATTTTTTAATGTTGCTTGGTCGTGGAGAATTATTTTTTTGCTAAACGGCAATTCTAGGGTTTGGAAAAGCCGAACCAAAAATAAACTCAAAACCAAACTGACGACTTGAACACTCATGCCGTCCATGAATTCTTGTATAACTGAGCTGGGGACTTGAACTCGCAGTACAAAAATATATTGCCACATGACAACTGAAAGTGCAAATATAAAAGTAAAAAATATAAAAGAGGTAATTATGGTACCAATGGAATGGGTTGTTATGCTCGCGTGGAACTCTGAATGTGGAGAAAACCTGAAAATCCTTCGAGGCAAGAAGTCTAGACGCGAAATCGCAGATGCTCTTTTGAAAGTAGGGGTTGAATGCTCGCAAGAATATATAAGGAAACTGGAGAATGGCGAAGCTGCATCTGTTTCGACCAAGATAATTGCAGCAATCGCTAAAACCCTTGATGTTGAGCTAATTGAGATAATGTCAGATTTACGTGTTGAGGTGTCAAAAACTCTTTGTACTCCTAGTTGATATTTGTACTTTGAGTTGTTATTATAGATATGTAAAACAAAAGACGACCGCTTTGAGCCTGGAAAACTTACGCGATCGCCCTTTGAACCTTTACAGGAATCTACATTATGACGTATTTAACGACTGCACGGCAAGCGCTCAGAAGCGATAAGCGCGAACCACTTCAGGAACCCACCAAAGATTTGAGTACAAAACCTGCAACTAATATTAGGGCAGTTGAGATATCGTTTTACGACCATGAAGTTTACGTTGACGACAAGCTGATAGCTAGCATTAGCCACGATGATGATGACTTTGTAACCCAACGCTGGATGGTAATAATAAACGAGGTTGAAGTTTATCGAGCAAATACCTGGGCAAAATCTTACAACTACATCATATGGCACTACAGCCAAGGAACATTACCCACGCAACAGCAACAGGTAGAAGCAGTAACTACTGAGAACTCCATAATGGTTGAGATATCAGAGTCCAGCGAAAAGTTTGGTTTTGACCTGTACGAAGATGGCATTTATTACAACGACGTAAAGCTTGGCTCAGTCGGTTATACAAACGGTAATTGGTGGGTAACAAGAGCATCATCTCAGCAAAACCACAAAATATCATGTGATTCCGCATTTAGTGGTATGTGGTTGTTATGTATACCGTTAGCCTCACCGAATGCTGATGCTAGTAATAAACGTACTTATTTTGTAGACACACAAAGCGAAATTTCTCATAGGGAAAGCTTACTCGATAAGCCATGTGATGAATTGACGGCTATTGAGTGGGAGCAACTTAAAAAGTATAAGCCGCTCCCAGAAAATGTAGTTTTGGTGACAGCATAAGACGAAAGAAGGTGGGTTTTACTGCCCACCGCTTCAATTGAAGCCAAGAAGCAATATCAGGAATGAAGTATGAAAATAACTACCGTATCAATATCGTACAGTCGGAAATTTAATCTTGGGTCATATGAATCCCTTGATTTGGGCTGTTCTGTTTGGGCGCAATTAGAAGAGGAAGAAGAGGCTGATGGAGTAGTTCAATATCTTTACCTCCAAGCAAAAGCATCTGTAAAAAACGCGGCAATGCCTGTGCTAAAAGCTTCGGGATATCAAACAAATAAAGTCAACTCTCAAAAACAATCTGTAGGCACATCTATTGAAGATAATGAGGAGGAATTTTAATGGTTGCTGAAATAAAATTAGGGCTTTGTAATCCCCCAGAGCCAATCTATTTATATGTCAAAAATGGGGAATTGAGCGGCGAATCTTACTTGTGGCATCACTACGATATCAATAACGAGAAAATCATTCCCGTGCAGCAAAGAGGGCTAACCGGATATTTACAAAATCTACGGTTAACGAGCAAAGAATTCAAGGGTAAAGATAATCTCAAGCTAGACATTGTGATTACGGCGGATGAAATATATATCGTTAGAACTGGGATAGAAACCAACTTTGCAAAAACCTTTCTATTAGCAGTATCCCAAGTTCATGACTTTTCTAAACCTCTGATTATTGCTGCCACACCTGGCGAAGAAAATGTGGTTTTTTGTCGGCTTTATGATGCTGCTACTAAAGCTAGGATTCGCAGCGAATGGAATAGAGATGCCGACTGGGCTGGAATAATTAGCAGCGTTCAATCTAAATTGGTTGGTTCCCCAGAAGAGGTTCCTTTCCCACAACAACAAACTCAACCAAATCAAGCTGTTGTTTTTCCGCCATTAGAACCGAATCAAGATTTACGGGTTAAGCAAATTCGTACATTGCTTAATTATCCAGTTGAATTAGTTGTGGAGTGGTTGAAATTTCAAGAAGTAGAGCGTCCAAATCAGTTGCAACCAAATCAAATTGATGAACTGGTTAAAACCATGTGTCTTTCTTGGGGGCAAGATAGATTTGAACATCCCAATCATGCTACTAATTCCTATCATCAATACGTAGTTAAATCTGTGGCTGATGGGGTAAATGAGGTAGCAGCAATAAGGGCTTGGATGCAGAGCGTTCAACAGTCTGAGCAGAAACAATCAGAACTAAAAGCTGTTTGAGTTTTATTGAGTGGGAAGTTTATGGAATATTTCAAAACTTCCCCTATTTTTATCTCCAGAATCCAAATTAATTATCAGTCATTAAATGCAATCTCCCAATAAACCACACAGAAATGCCAAAGAGCGATCGCCCTATCAAAATTCCACGTTGGTTAGCAAGGTTTATTTTATTTGAAACACAAACACAACCAAATAACCAACGAATATTTTTTGCAATATTGGAACCAATGACACCTCATGAATGGTGTCGAATTTGGGTACCCATAATTCACCCAGATGTAGAAGCGCCAATAGCTGGAGAGCGCAGTCCACCGGGTTATATGAAAACTTCAATCGCAACTCTATGTGAATTAACAGGGTACAACGAAAGAACGGTTGAAGGATGGTTTTACGGCAAAGCATATCACCCGGCAGTGGGAATATTACTACGCTGTTTCCATTTGTTATTCAAGCTTCAAAGAATTCTTAAAATTTCAGATGAAACTTTCTAGCCTCAATTGCAAACACGATTGAGGTGATTTTTTTGCACTTGGATTACCCCAAATTTACGGAAATAACTCATCGAGTATAAAGCCATCAGCTTTAATAGTAAGTATTGGAAATGTAGTGCAACTGCAACTAGACTGCATCTTAATAATTTTTGCAGTGAATTAGCAGTTGAAAACAATCCAGGTAGATACATGAAAAAGATTCAGCTACTTTATACCCAAAGTACACTAGCCAAGCATTGTAGAGTCAGTCCTCAAGCAGTTAAAAACTGGTGTCTTTTAGCAGGATTAACCCCACCAAAGAAAGCAGCTTATTTTAGCTGTGATGAGTTGGAAGCTTTAGCTGACTTTTATATTGCCTACAAATTTTTGCGCGTACAGCAAGATGAGTATATCGATACTGTTTTGGGGATGGGTGGTTTGAAGAAGTACATTTCATCGGTACGTCGCATGAGTTTACGTCAATTTGTCACGGAGTTTTTAACCACAGAAGAAAAAGTTCACTTGTTAGTACAGATTTTAATCGACAAATTAGAGGGAGAAATTCAAGATGATGAATTTAACGTTAGTGGCACAGCAGCTTGAGATTCCATATCAGGAATTGAAGTCTATTTGTCAGGTCTTGAGGATTGAGATTGTTAAGGATTCCATCGCCCCCCAGGACAAACCAAAAATCCAAGAGTTTCTCAGGGTGTGTAAAGAAAAAGGAATAAGCGTAGAGCAAGGGCTGATTGAACTAGAAAAGCTACAGCAAGAAGCCCAAACCCAACAAGTGATGGGCGAAAGGTTTAATTTGGATGAGTTTTTCAAACAGCGTATTGGTATTGACCCACAGCAACTAAATCCTGGTAGCTACCATTTTGATTTGTACCAACTGCTACTAAAATCTGAGTCAATATCTCAAGTTGGGTATTCGTTATTTAGGGAAGCTTTTTTGCGTCAAACCCAGGATTTAATCATGAATGGTGTGGGGGAGTCGCAAATTAATCAAAATCAAACAGTTGGTGGTTTCGGTAATGTTTTTGAGAATATCGAAGCCGAGTTCAATCGCAATTTTTTAGGGAATTCGGTCAACTGGGGGGAGGGGGAACACCCGATGTTAGCTGCATTCAAGCAAGCATCCCTACCAGAGGTACAAAACACCAGTACATCACAATCCCAGCCATCGAAGAAGCAATCGATATAGCACCTAACTTAGCGGCAGAAGCGGTACAAGCAATTACTCCAACAATTAATAAGGCTGTAATTACTGACCGCCAAACCATCACAAACTTTATGACCGAAGGTGGAACTGTTGCAACGGTGGCAGGAATAACAACGACAACCACTGTTGCGACAATTGCGATCGCAATTACCTCCCCCCCAAAACCAGTTTTCTTGAAGATTATGGCAGTGGGGACTGGTGGAGTTATTTTAGGAGGTGTTTTAGCAGCACTAATTCTTCGGCACTATAGAAAAGAGATATTGAGGAACCATGCAATCCCAACATCCACCGTCAAGTTATCAAAACAATCAACACGACCAAGATGATTTTGATGAGGTCTGGGTGCCGAGCCCTCATGGGCAGACACATGGAATCACTGCAACACCAGGGCTAATCGATATTATCAAATCGGGGAGTTTAGATTCTTTACTAACTAATCCTTGGTTGGTGTCGATATTTGTTGCGACGGTAATTTCAGTTATTATTGCTGCGATCGCAATCATGTTGGCTGGTCAAAGAAACTCAGAACCCACCCCTGAACTTGAAGCACAGCAAGCGTTATTACAAAAATCCCAAAACCTGGAGGTAAGTGACAGCAACTTCCGAGAGTATTTGACTCGTGATGATAATAAATCAGGTATGGTTGGCAATCCTGGTTTGTTACAAGCAGCAACGTTAGAGGCGAGTTCAAGATATCGTAATCGCATTATCGCAAGTCTTAATAATCCCCAAAACCCTGCATACAACCAGCATGAGGAAGTTATTAATTATAGTTCGGAGATTGAAGCATTAAAACGGATTAATTTAGGGGCATCAGGTAAAGAAGCCCAACTAAAATATGTTGACCCCAGCACAGGTTCGTGGGTGACCAGAACAATTGATTCTGCTGAATTAGCAGCCAGTGGTTTGGTGAAGCTGTACATCATCTCGAACAGTAGGAGAGAAACCACACAGCGATTTGACTTGGTTACAGTTGCTCAAAATACACGTAAAGTTTTATCTGAGGTTAAAGCTGCTCGATTAGAAGCTTTGCGTGTCAAAGGTTTAAGCCCAGTTGCCTCGGAACTAGAAAAAACCGATTGGTTTGGTAATAAAGCAAGTCCTTCCGAAGCGGAAATTTCCGACTATCAACAATATAAACCCGAACCAATACCAGCTAATCCAAATCCCTCAAAACAGTCCAAGAATAAACCCTTACCAAAACTAACAGGGGGTCAAGATGATAAGTAAATTAATTTTTGCTCCTATACCTTTGTTGCTGGGTGGTTGGATGTTTACCAGTAGTTTTAGTAGTAGCACCATTCAACAATCGGCAACGCCATACTCTACTCAACAGCAAACGGTAGAGGTGGAAATGCCAGAGCCAGCTAAGTCCTTTTCGCGATTGGGTGGGGGTGCGATCGCTATATTTGGAACATCCAGTTTAGTGTTTTGGGAATTAGCAAGTAAAAAACGCCTCCATGCTAGACCACAGCTTTTACTACAGAGTAGTCAAAACTTTGTACCAGATGGACATCCAATACAAAATAATTTCCAACCAATGGATGAGGTAAATAATAGAGAGCATGTTGCACAAAGCGTTCCACATAACCAAGAACCATTAGTTCGTAGTCAATTCTCTGGAGGGGCTAAACAACCAAATAATCCTGAAGCTCCCAAGCAAATTCCTAATTTTTATCAAACTGATGGATTGCCCTCCCCTTTATCCAATGAAAAAGTAGATTCTGTAAAGCAATTTTCCCCACAAGGTAGCTCGGAAGATAAATATGCCTCAGTGCGATCGCTTGTTTACGAAAACACAGTGGGCATCGTTGGTAAAGAAAAGGGAAGTGGTAAAACCTCAAAACTTGGTTATTTAATTGTCGAACACATCAAGCTTGGTCATTTGGTGTGGATGGTCAACCCTTTCGCTAAAGGTCAGCATTGGAAGGGAATTAAAGTTTTTGGACGCGGTTACAACTTCGTCGAAGCCACAAATGCTATCCGCGAATTTACTCGTATTGCCTTCTGGAGAATTGCCGAAGCAGGCGATGAAACCAAGGAATACGAACCGTTTGAGGACTACCATTTGAACCTTGCTCTAGATGAAATGTCCAATTATTCCAGCGAAATCGATGCTATTGACTCGACTGTGATGCCCAAATTCTGGGAAGCAGTGGTGCAATTTTTACGACAGGCGAATATGTCCGTATCCTTCGCCAGTCACGGTGATACCCAGGCAATGCTCGGTGGCGCGAAAGCTCTCGCTGGAAAATCGGAAACTATTAAGGATGCGATCGTTTGGCTGTATGCCCAAGCCGTGACTGACAGGAATATTGAGGGGAACAAGCGATGTGCGGGTTGGGGATATTTGATTCGTCCTGATGGGGGCTCACGCCAAAAGCAACGCATTGAAATTCCCCACTGGATGCAGGGACCACCCGCAACTCGACTCGATGGCAAAGACAAGTACAACTATATCGAGCTTGTTCAAAAATATTGTCCCCAGTTTTTATACCAACCGCCTTCCAACCAAAATTTCATCGGGGATGCCCCAATTGAAGATACCGAACAATTTCGTCAAAAGCTAATTGAACAGGAGGATATCTGGGGGCTGGATGGAGAGTAGAAATCAAAAGTTACAAATTGTTAAGGAGTATATATGGTCAGAAAGCAACTAAGAGGAACGAATCTACCACAGGTAAATTCAAGCCATTATTTGGACACCAATGCGATCAATGCCAATTACGAAGAATTTGATGACGATTATAACTATAGCGATGGTACGAACCAAAACAACCGTTGGCACAATCGCGCTTATCGTGCGGGACGTTATGCCAGGGGTGCAAGAGACTGGGGACAAAATTACAGTCGTGGGATTTCACCGGCGATGGAAAATGGTGCGAGTGCTGCGATTGGGACTTTGGGTACAGTTGCTAGTCATACTAATCCGTTCCGACCTTGGCGATCGTTTGCCTTCTGGAGCATGGGTATCGGTACTTTAATTGTTGGTGGTTGGGTTACTCAATTTTTCCTGGGTGGACTAATTGCAACCCGCAATCCCCGACAATTACCGCAGAATGCTCCAACCGCAGTCAGATTTGGGCATGGTGTTGTTACCGCTGGAAAACCCGTGGCAACTGGCGCTTGGAGTGGATTTGGTCAAGTTGCCAACGGTGCGGGAGATAGTTTGGATAAAGCTGTGCGTTTACAAAACGTTAGTCCTGATAATTGGCAACAACCACCAGTCACAGTCAGGCAACAGCAACAACCCACGACCACTTTACCGTTGACTAATTGGACGGGTGATAGTGGTTATCAATCTGTGGGAAGGAAGTAAAAGATGCCTTGGGTGAGGATTTCTCGGTCGAGTTTTTTAATTACCAGCGCTGTATTTGTTGTGTTTGTGTTGGATATGGTGAGTCCTGGATATGGTTCGTTTGCTTTAATCCCAGATTTACCCCCACAGATTGCAACGCTTACTACTGATATCCGTGAGGATTTGGAAAACTTGACACGCTCTAAATCCTCACCCATTGCAGCGAAGAAAAGCCCAAAACCAGATAAACCAAACAACTGCCAAACCCTGTTAGATAGTTACAAAACAGGTGCAAAATGCCACTTCGAGCCAACGAATTAATCAAACATCTCCCATTAGAGATTCAGTACCAAGAACTCAAGGCATTAGAAGAAATCGCTCGTCAAAATCTAATCGCTCAAGCCAGGGGACGCGCATTTTGTTGTGGGTTGTCTTTATTGATAGCTCTAGCAATCCTTCATCCTGGAGTTAACCAGTGGGTCGAAGCCAAACTCCAACTAAATCGGATTGCTGGCATTAGTATTTCGACTGCCTCCAACAAACCAAAAGAAGCGGATAAAATTGCTGCCGCACTTGTAGATTACGCACGTAAAAACAAGTGGGAAGTACGTACAGGAGAGAACCGATACAACGTTTTCTACGTCCAAGGAATGTTTCCCAACGGTATACAAAATAACAACGCACCTAACAAATTCAACGATTCGCGGTTTTTAGTGGAAGTTAACCCTACGCCCCAGTTAGTTGGAGCCTGGGAAGCATCCATTGAACCAGGCAACTATTACATTAAGCAACCGATGAATGCTTCGGGTGCAGCACAGATACAAGTACCTGGACAGTATAAAGCGTGGCGAATTGGCAAGCACAAAGGTCGAGAACTTGCATTAGTCCAAGTTGCACCAGTGAATATAATCCGGGACAAAAACCGTAACGGCAAGATTGACAAGGGGGATAAAAAAGAGCATTCCCTAATCGGAGCCAATCAACATAGTGCAAGCGACCAGCAGTTTGTTGATGGTGCTTCGGCAGGATGTCCTGTAGGACGCACATCCAAAGGACACCAAGAATTCATGAGATTTCTACAAGAGGATGCTGACTACAAAGCCAATAGAAATTTCACCTTCCCAACAGGCTTTATATCAGCTAAAGACTTGAAACTTTAATATCTCGCAGGAGAAAAATTATCAATGAAAGTCAAAAAATATCTATCTCCAGGTGATTATTACTTTTATATGAATAGTAATGCTTGGAGAAATAAGCATTGCAACTGGCTCAAACAATGTGGACATAGATGTTCGATGTTTCCGATTGTCAGGATTGGAAAATATTCATCCAAGAAATATGGGAAATATAACATACATCATACTGGAGTTGGTTATCGGCATTTGGGTGATGAAAAATTGTGGAAGGATGTACTTCCACTTTGTCCATTAGCTCATTGGTTGATTCATGGCGGAAAAATGAAAGCTAAGGCTCCTTGGCGACCAAATATCATTCAAAAAACACTACATTTATGGTGCAGTTTACCACTGATTTCTAAACAGTTAATTTTGTTTGGGGTCGGGTTATTAATCGCATTTTCTTTCTCGATATGGATGGGATTGATTTTTGGCGTTGTTATTTTTTACCTATTGTTTGGTTAAATTGTGATGTACTTACAGAAATTAGGGCGTGAATGGGATGTATTCAACTTTCTGTTACTATTTTGTGTTTTTACCTTTGTCATAAGTAAACCAGCAATTAAGTTAGTTTCGGAAGGTGTAGAAAATATCTCAGAAATTAGCACCTCATATTCTGGGAATCTAAACACTTTATTTGCCAATAATTCATCGATTGGAGTATTAGCAATATGTGCTGCCGAAGGCAACTGCACGATAGACGGAAAAAAGACTTCTTTATATTATTTCCACGTTGACCCGGGGAATCGGGTCGGTAATCGTTCTTGGTGTAGCGACCAAGGTCGGGGTGGCACAAATTTAGAAAATGCAGATGCAGGATGCTTAACAAGAACAAGGAGCCGCATTCCTAGATTAGTTAGAAAAATTCAAGCGGCTGGGGTAAATCCAGAACAAAATATTGAAGTATTTGTCAATAGTTTAGACCAGTGGAATCAAGCATCTCCTCGTGTCTCCGATGCTTTCGCTTTCAGGTATGCTGATGCTGTGCGCCATTTAACCAGGTGCTAGACTCCTCTCACAGAGAGGAGAGGTTAGGAAAATATGACCTCTGGGTCAACGACTTACCTAATGGTGAAAGCCAAAGGGGACAGTAGCATGTTGATAAAGCGGAAGAAGTTAGAAGACGCTTATAATTTTGTTCCGCAAGACCCGCGTGATATGGTGAGAGCCAAACTGCTCAAACCTCAGTTTCCAGTGATGGAAGCGTACATCCCCCGATTACAGCGTATCAAATGCGGGGTCACTGTGATAGGGTGGCTAAGTCGTCGTCACCTGAACTTTCCGCACAGTGAACGGTAAGGAACGACCTTACTTAAGGAAACGGAAGAGGCACCTAAGTCGCGCTCGATACATCTAGCATTTAGGGAAAGTGGGATTGCCCGCCGTGTCGAGAGACACAGGGTAACGGAGTCACCATAGTACTCAGAGGACGGGAAAGCCGTCTACAAGGGGAAGGGTGACAGGTGTTTTTAAAACTCGACTTGTAAGGTACGCGAGATGCGAAATGCCGAAACTGTGTTGGGAATTATGCATGAACGTGGAAAAGACCACCGACATGTAAACACTGGAGAGCCGTGATGCTCCGAAAGGCGCAAGTCCGGTTCGGGGAGGGGCGAACAGAAAAGTGCTTTTAGTAACTCGCTGGTCGCCTACTCTACTTAAAGAAAGGGCTAAAGGGGAAGGAAGCTATTTTATGGGCGAGGGTTGAGGCTTTTCGTAGGAGCGATGGAGAATTAGAAGCAGGTAATTCACGAGTCGGTTTGTTTTCGATTTGCGCTAATCCCAAAAATACTTACTACACGACGAGATTACAACAATATTCGATGTTCTCAGAACGTTGGCGATGGAATTGCATTGCTTTAGATCAGCGGCGAAGGTTAGAAGCTATCAATCAAGTTTTAGCTAGAAGCAGCGTGAAGAATAATTAGGGAATCAGAATTTCGGATAATTCTGGCTTCTTGAAAAATCTTTTCACCATAAAAACATTACTTATGGGAGTCATCGTTACCATGTCTAATTTAGAAAATCTTCATCTAATAAATAACAGTAGTTCTTTTGATAGCATTCGTCATATTGATGACCAAGGTCAAGAGTATTGGACTGCTAGAGAGTTAATGCCTTTGTTGGGATATTCTCGTTGGAACGAGTTTAAGCCAGTCATTGAAAGAGCTATCTTAGCTTGTAAAAATACCGGAAATAACGTCGAGATAAACTTTTCAGGATCAACCCTAAAAAGTCAGGGACGACCAGGACAAGATTATAAACTCTCCCGCTATGGCGGATACTTGACAGCAATGAATGGCAATCCTCGCAAACCAGAGATAGCAGCGGCGCAGAATTACTTTGTTGTCAAAACACGAGAGGCTGAAACCCAAAGTGAGTCAAAAGGCATGACTCAAATACAGTTACTCGCCGCAATTGCACAACAGATGGCATTGCAAGAACATCGTTTACTGGAACAACAACAGCAACAGACTAAAATCTTGGACAGACTTAAAGCGGTTGAAGTGGAACAAGACCGATTTAACGCACCATGTGGACATAAACTTTTACCCCCGCTCAAAGGCGCAAAGTCAACAGCCTACCCTCCTTCTTTGGTGTTGAAAATATCTCACTTTTGAGATAACAACAATATCCAATCTGCAAAATAACGTTGGCATTGAAATTCTATTGCTGTTGATCGCAACGGATTTCAGCTAGAAGTTATTAATCAAGTTTTAGCTAGAAATACTAATATTTTGAACCATCAAAATAACTAATGATAGTAACACAGGGACGAAATAGTTATAAAATAGAGATAAATAAAGTCCTACTTATTTGACTTAATATGTTATCAAAAAATAAAAAGTTAGTAGTCAGTTTATTTTGTGGAGTTGGCGGGTTGGACCTGGGGTTTCAATCAGCCGGTACATTTGAAATAGCGATCGCAATCGATAATAATCCCAAAGTTTTAGAATTATATAGACTGAATTTCCCTGACACGTTAGTTTTATGTCGAGATATTGGGGATATTTCCTTCTCTGAAATTAGAGAAATAATTCAACATAAATATCAGGATTGGGATGGAGAGATTGCCGCTGTTATTGGCGGTCCCCCCTGTCAAGGTTTTTCTGTTGCTGGGAAGCAAGACCTCGATGACGATCGCAGTCAACTAGTAATCAAGTTTATTAATTTAGTTGTGGAGCTAAATCCATCTATGTTCGTGATGGAGAATGTTCCTGCAATCGAATGGAAGAAATTTTCTCATATTACGGATAATGCGATCGCCCTCATCGAAGAACAGTATATTTTATCCAAATGGTTGCTCACAGCATCGGATTATGGCGTTGCCCAAAAACGTCAAAGGGCTATCTGGATTGGCTCAAAGTTTGGCGAAGTTATACCACCATTGGAGAGTGATAAAAAATTTACAGTTGGGGATGCAATTTCTGACCTGAGTCACATTCCGATCAATTCTCAAACCGACATTTGGGAGTTGGGCAAAAAGGGCGAATATGCAGAATATTTGGACAAAATCTTCCCTTCCCTCTCAAACTCCCCGAATACCATTAGCGGCTGTCAATCAACAGTACATACACTCCTCACTCAACAGAAATATGGTGATACTATTCCTGGGGAGAAAGAACCGACTACTTGGGCTTATCGATTATCAACCGATGGGTTTTCCCCGACATTGCGTGCTGGGAGTGGGAATCGAACAGCAGCACGTCCAATTCACTATGAACATGCGCGGGTAATAACAGTTCGTGAAGCTGCTCGGCTGCACAGCTTTCCCGATTGGTTTGATTTTGGGACAAGTAAACTTGCGGCGCATAAGGCGATTGGGAATAGTGTGCCACCATTGGTTGCTTATGCCATTGCGTCTCAAGTGTGGACACATTTAGGGGAAATTTTAAGCCCAACGATTATTTTGGAATACCGAAGGTTACGCGGCGTATCGCCATATCCACTTTCCAGCAGCTTTGCGTCTACGGATTTACTCGAATTACAAAAGGTTGACACATCGGTTCTTGTATTCGCAATTTTTGACTCAATAACGCAGCAGTTAGGAAACCGAAACTACGCTACTTCTGTTTTGGTTGATGGGAAAAATATCAAAGTGGGTAACGAGCGATCGCCCCCAGTAAAAAATATCTTCACATCCAAATATTCCAACTTATGGTTTTGACACAGTGTTAAAGCCTAGACGGTAGTGTTGTCAAAAATCTTCGAGGGAAAGCTCATCAATAGTATCGAAATATTCAGAAAAGTATAAAAATCGACTCCGAGTATCGAGTATTACGCTATATCATTTGTAGTGGCAATTACTTGTAAGCACTATTTTAGGCGACCGCGTAGGAGTCTCGTTATGAGTTTGATAAACCTGGATTTGCTTTTCAATGCCATTACTGCTGTTGCGAATCCGCTAATTAAAGAAAAAATCCAACGTAACGAGACTGTAATTAAGTTGCTCAAGCAGTTTAATCTCGATCCGGAGCATCCACAAGCCGATTTTAGTGATGTTTACGCTTACACGTTGGTTGAGTATGGTGTAGGTAAACCCAAGCCGTTGTTGGAATTATTTCGCAACGAAGAAATTAAAAAGGCTTTTCGTAAAGCCTTTGACCACAATAACCCCTCAATTTTATTGTCGGAGGTTGATGCTTTTGTTGGAACTTATGCTTCGGGTAATGATATCAAAGATTTAAGAATTGATATTAGGCGAGAAATAGCAGCGTTTTACATCGTATTTTCGGAAGTTGCCAAACGTTCCCGTAAACCAGCAGATACTTTGATGAGCCAGCAAATTCGCTCGCTACACAAAATTATCACAAATATCCAAGAGCAGATTGAAAGGCAACCAACCTTGGAAGGTATTCGTACAGAAATTGCCAGGTTAGCAGCGTCAAATTACCCGGCATTACCGGGAATAGAAACAACTGAAAATAAATGTCGAGTCATAGCTTTAGCCCAACAAATGCGCGGTTGGTTTGAAACCTTGGGCTACCAGTTGGAGAAATACGAAATTTGGGCAGAAGATTATTTTGAATTTATCATTAATATCCCAGTACGTCGTAGCTTTGACCGCATCCTCGTGCGGGGAATTGCGGGGGAGGTGGGATTAAGTGATGTGATGGCTTTGCGTTCATCCGTCGAGGAGCAAAAAACTGATGAGGGTTGGTTAGTAACTACGCAAAGAATTTCACGAGCAGCCCGCGATGAGGTCAAAAAGGAAGAAAATCGCCACCTTGATTGTTATACTTTTGACGAACTGATTGACCTCGATGCTGACTTTAGCGGTTATGTTGATTGGCTAGAAGCAGAAATCAAACGCCGCAAAGTAGATACTAAGTACGTGCCGTTAGCCTGTAGTAAAGAAGAAATTGACCCAATTACCAAGCAGCAAATCGGTGTCAGTCGCTACGGGGAAGAAGACGGTTGGATTGATGGCTACATAGATTTGTGGCTTGATGACGCAGTAAAGGAGCATATTTCGATACTAGGAGAATTCGGCACGGGGAAAACTTGGTTTGCATTTCATTATGCTTGGGTGGCATTGCAACGCTATTCCCAAAGTATCGACTTTATTTGATTGTAGATTTAGGTGCTTCAGCAAAATTTGTCCGAAGCATCAGAAAAATAATTTAGCTTTTAGCCATTTCCTTCATCGAAATACTCAGTATTTCCTCAAATAATGGGTCGCCAAAACTCATCAGTCGTAATGAGGGCATTTCATCAAACACATCTGGATAAAATGTGATGGTGTAATTTTGCTTTTTATAAGCAAGTTCCCAAATCCGCTCTTTTGTTTTTTGAAAACTGATACCATGCAAACGCAGCAATTGGGAAGTCGTAAACAATCGCTCGATACTCTCTGGTGTAAAAGGTGCAGGATGAATCGGTTTTTGAATTTCTGCAATGTCTGCATCCAAATTCATAGAAATCATATCGGACACAGCCAAACGCAATGGTGGTGCATCTAGAACCGAGTCGAATTGCGACATTAAAACATCCTCTTCTTCTGGGTCGGCACTCATTACGGCTTGTTCGATGAAGGTGGGGACTTGAGCTAAAATTGGTTGGAGATTGCCGACGACTGTGGCAAAAGCATTAATGCGATGCTCCGAAGGAGCGGTCTTCGACCATCGCGCAATTTTCGATATA
Source organism: uncultured Calothrix sp. (assembly GCA_964242965.1). Taxonomy (GTDB): domain Bacteria; phylum Cyanobacteriota; class Cyanobacteriia; order Cyanobacteriales; family Nostocaceae; genus JANNFJ01. The sequence goes on from CAXTCQ010000001.1 coordinate 119,670, forward strand.
CTTTTGCTTCTACAGTGCCATCGTAGTAAAAATTATGAATTTTCACTGTTGGGTATCTTTGCCCAATGCGGTCAATTCTACCAATACGTTGTTCGACGCGCATGGGATTCCACGGCATATCATAGTTAATTAATACACCACAGTTTTGTAAGTTTAAACCTTCCGATGCCGACTCGGTACAGAGGAGAATTTTGATTTCGTCTTGACGGAAAAGGCGTTTGATTTCTTCTTTGGGAACTATATGCCATTTTCCTTGAAGGTATAGTTCGCCACCACGTCCCGAATAACAAGCAATTTGGCTACCGTATAATTCGCGCAATGTATCCCGCAGATAATCCATTGTATCGGTGTATTGGGTAAAGGCGATGGCGGTTTCTCTTTCGATTAATTCTTGACGTAAAGTTTTAATAAACTGAGAAAGTTTGGTATCTTCGCCTGTATTGTCAAATTGTTGTAATAAATCTTCAAGATATTGGATTTCTTGGGGGTCTATTTCTTCTATAGTTTGCAGGTAGGATTCCATCCCGGTAATTACAGCATCATCTGCATCATCTAAATCTGCTAAATCGTCGTTAGTTAAAATGCTTCCCTGTTGGGTTAAGAGAAAATCTAGACGGCGTTGCAGGGATGACTTGATGGCGTAAAATGAGCTTGTTAAACGCTTGCGGTATAGGGTCATCAGGAAACCCAAGCAGGAGCGTTGGTCTTTTTGTGCGAGTCGGTAAAAATGACGCACGTAATCGCTGACAGCTTGGTAAAGTGGGACTTCGCGCTGCGGTTCGAGTGCGATACCATCTTCGATGGTTGCCAAGGGCATCGCATTATCCTGTACAATTCGCGTAGGAATATCTTTTTCCAGCAGTCCTCGACGGTAATATTGACGCAGAGTATCGCGGGTATGACGAAACATCAAGTCTTTGAGGGGAGTATTTGCCGTCAGGTATTGACGCGAGGTATTGATAAAATTATCATCGGTTAGTAGCTGTTTATTATCGCTAATTTTTCGACCCTGTTGCCAAGTATCGCGCAATTTATAGGCAAGAACTCGGTCTTGCTTCTGTAAATATTTCTCTAACAGCGAGCAAGGTTCCCCACCGCGTTTAAAATAATCATTAGACATTATTTGCCAAAAATTCAGAGTTTCCTGTTTAACCTTTGCTTGCAATGACTCAAAGTAATTACAGAAATTATCGCCATAACTCCAATGTCCTTGGAGTCCTAACAGGTGCAATAAATCAAATATTTCGATTGCATCGATTTGCATGGGAGTTGCAGACAGAAGAACCAAAGATTTAGTTTTCTCTTTGAGTTGTTCCATCAACTCTAATAAGCGATTTGGTGTTTCTTTGCGATTTTGGGGACTTTTGCGACGTGCGTGATGTGCTTCGTCTAATACGACTAAATCCCAAGGTTCTGCTGACAATAATTGTTGTATTCTCTCGGTTCTGCGGACTAAATGGGAAGAAGCAAGGATTAAATCTTGGGTATTCCAGGGGTTATTTGCATCTGCGGGAATAGTCTGCTTGTAGGGGTCTTTAAAATCGACAGATGTATAACTCCAAAAATGTAAGTTAAATTTTTCGCGTAATTCCTCTTGCCATTGGGGTTGTACGCTTGCGGGTGCGAGAATCAAGACGCGCTTGATTTGTTTTGATAGTATTAGATATCGCAGAATTAAACCTGTTTCAATTGTCTTCCCTAAGCCAACCTCGTCAGCAATAAGGAAACTTTGAGGGAATGTTTGGGCAACACGACGGAGAATTTTAATTTAGTGTATCCAGGGTTTTATGGGAATTGATTTTAAACAAAAATCTAAGCAACCTGGATGTGAGTGAATATTGGCTAATTGCTGAAAATTTTCTAATTCTTCTGTAGGATAGGCATCTTGCCTGTCATGATTTAAATTAGGAAGCAAGATGCTGCCGCTACCATCATTAATTATTTGTGTAGTGCGGGCATCTTGCCCGCATTTGTCGCTATTTCCACCATCATTCCCATCAATTGGTCGCGTATCGAATTCTGTTTGCGGATTCCATATTGGTTTAGAAGCAGGTGCATATCTTAACAGCTTTTTCTGTACTGCTTCGGGGACTTCAAAAACCCGTACATTGGGGGCTATATTGTACCATAACTGTTCAAATCTCGAAATTTCTTCTTGAACTCGATCTAGTTCTCTTCCACCTTCCCAAGAACAGTAAACGTGGAAAGATTCAACATTCCTTTCCCAACCACCAACAGATTCATTATTAGAACCATTAAAGGCTAATTGTTCGCCGTTATTATCTGTAAAAATTCCAACTTTTTCGTGAAAAATATGTTGTGGGTCAAGTTGTTTGGTACTATCTTCGGGTAAACCGTTATCTTTAAGTGGAATTGCTATTTTAATATCTAAATAATTATTTTGAATTAACCAACTGAGAATTTCAAAGTGTTTAAGTTGGACAAAATTTTCTCGAGGACTTAAATCTGTATCGAGACGGGTTAATAATGCATTTCGTAGTTCATATCCCTGTTGGATTGCTTGTAAATCTTCAGGGCTAAATTGACAGCCCATAATTAACCGCATTTTACCCCCAGAATGGAGCATTGCACCTAAACCACGGGCTACTTTACTGAGAATTGCGCTACTAAAAAAGCCTGCTTTGCGGTCGTATTGTACCGCAGATTCTAAAGCGGGGATGTAGAAGTCAGCAATGGTGTTGTGGGTATTGCTCGTGTAGCTAATTTTCCAGGGATAATCGCGTAAAATTTTCAAGGTTCCAACCAGTTTTCTAATCGTAAATTACTAATGTTTTCAAAATCTTTGATATTGTTAGTCACAAGGATATCGTCACGAGAACGAGCAACAGCGGCAATTAAGGCATCAATTTGTCCTGTAGGTCTACCAATTTGTCTTAGTTCGGCTTGAATTTTACCAAATTGATTCGCTGCATTTTGGTCAAATTCAACAAGAGCGATCGCATTGCTAAATTCGTTAATTATATTAAAATTTTGTTCAATTTTTTGAGAGCAATATACTCCTTTATATAATTCTGCAAGTACAATCGTAGAAATATAACAATCGCTTGATTTTCAATAAAATTCTGCGAGTGCCTGAGAATTTTGATTGTTCAATGCAATACAGATATTAGTATCTAACAAATACACTAACTCGGTTGGTAATCTAAATTCTAAATTTCCTGAACCCTGTTTATACGCTACAGCATAAAGACTATAATCAAAATCTTTTTCCAATAATTTGTTATCTATATAATCGCTTTCTATCAAATGCTCGCAATTAGGACATTTACCATCTCCTCTACTAATGGTAGTTGTAGTTTCAGAGTTATATTCCCCATCATCTGTTTGAATAGTTGTTCCCTTTCCCTTCCTTCCCTTAACCAGTTCAAAATCAACCCGCCTATTTTCACGATTAGGAATTGGCTTAACCGCATACCAATCACTTGTAACTTTCCTTGCTTGTCCTTTACCTCCATAATTACTTGCTTTACTCAACCACCAATTAGGACTCAACGGAACAACTGACTCACAACTCGGACAAACAACCGTACGTGCCCATAAATAATTTTGCACAGTTTCCCCAGGTAAAGAAGGGAAAAACTCAGCTAACCTTTTCTCTGCCTCATCCCCTACCCACTTCACCCATTTATCAATATCCTGCTGCAAATCGGGCCCAAATTTCAACGGATATTCCATCGCAGCTTTCATCGTCACCACCGCAACCGGATTTAAATCCGATGCCAGCACATTTAACCCATATCTCGCCGCTTCAAATGGTATACTACCACCACCCGCGAACGCATCTAACACAGTCGGTGTACGAGTTCCCCACAGCTTTTCGCAATAATCATGCACCTTCTTAATTCTCGTCGAACTCGGCGGTGTTTTATATAGCTTAATTTCCTTCCCCGGTTCCATCCCCAATAAATGCTCAAATTCCTCCATCGTCACATCTGCTGGTAACAACGAAGCCAACACGCTGGCACGACTAAATGATAATGGTTTCCGCGAATACCAGCGATGCAACCCTTTAAACGGATTTCCCCCATGCTCGTAATATACCTGCTCGTTCAGCAGTTGCACGGGCATCCTTTTTTCGATAAACAGTTCGGGACGTTTGGGGGTGGCGTTGGACATTTGCGCGTGAGATTGGTAATTTTAGGTCATGTATATTGTAGTGCGATCGCGTAGTAGAAGCATTTTACCCTTTGCTGTTGGGGAAACAACGTTTTTTAATTTGGGTATAAACCTAGACAATCGCGTACTATAAACGTGGGCATTTTTATAGATTGAGGTAGCTTGAAATGCTATTTTCGTAGGACAGAGGAGAGCGATAACCTTCATCAATCATTTGTGCGTGAATAACATCAGCAATAGACAAACAGAGAATTTTGCTTTTAACCGCCTTCACGAGAATCCCCAAAGTCCCTGTTAAGCGAATATCCCGTTCTTGAGCAAATTTTCTCGCGCTACCATCATCAGAAGCAAAAACCCAGTTACGATGACGGGCGATCGCCATTGCTTCTGACTCCCCCGCACCAAATCTTTGACAATATTCCAGGGTTAGCCGTAACTCAACAGTATTATCACTGGGGTTAACCCTATCTGAAGGTGTTTGTAACCATCCATCTTCTAAAGCTTTGTTAATTTCGTCAAGTTTCGTTCGATTTTTGAGATTAGCAGATGTAGAAACACTGTCAATTCCGGCTTGGATTTCCCGTTGAACAGCTTTACCAACAAAGGCTCTACCCGTGTAGAGCCTTTGGAGAACATAGAAAACCTGTGAAAGAGCAAAATTACTCAGTACAGTGTTATCAAAAATTATTGGCGATGCCTCTGGTTGTGTACTGTTTGATTTCACTATTCTGTTTCCGTTATCTTCTCACACCAAATAATTAAGCGTTATCAATATCGCTTAAAAGTTCTAATTTGGAATTGACACCTAAATTAATAGGAATGTCTCTTAATTCCAATTGTTCTTTTGCTTCTTCCAAGGTGATCTCTAACAGTTCAGCTAATTTACCTAAGCTGATATAGCCTAATCGGTATGCTTCAAAGTTCATATCTATATACTCATTAGGAAAGTGATTGATTTTTTCCAATCGAGGAACAGAACGACCAATTTGGGCAAGAAGTTTGCTCGGCTTTTCTTTAGCTAGTTTCTTACAGGAACTTTTGTCAATTAATTCAATTCTTTTATCTCCCAAACGGTAGAGCATTGCTTGGTAACTAACTCCAAAATCTAAAGCCAAATGCATTACAATTTCAGCAGTAATTTCTCCATTTGTGTTCTCTAAGTAATTAGTTAATATGGGAACTATTGCTTCTTCTGGCATCAGAAAATTCGCAGCAAACCATTGAGCAAAATATTCTTCTGGTTTGCGATAATGACCACTAGGGTCGGAGATGATACCTTTTTGCTGGCGATGAATCAAATGATGGCAATACTCATGTGCCAAAACAAAATTCAACTTATTGGTTGAATAATCCCTCAAATTTCTGTTTACTAAAACAAAAGAACCAAGAAAAGGAGAAAAAATGAAACATCCTCCTAATTTGGGTGTTGCCAGATTCCATGCCATCACCCTAACACCTTCGTTTTCCAAAATTTCCCACATATCTCTAATAGGGCTAGAAGTAGGGATTCCTAATCGGGCACGCTCTTGTGTTGCCATCCACTTAGCTGCTGCTGGAGTCGGCTTAAATACGTTGTAAAGCGGTTCTGTTGAGTAAGGCTTGGAAACACGATTTAATTTTTGAGATAATTCTCCAAAATTGCGATAAAACTGACGGAATCGTTCAATTTGCTCCCTATCTGCCGAAATATCGACTGCTTGGTTTGCACTAAAAAGAACTTGAGTTGGGTCATCCTCCTCAAAATTACTTGCCTCTACTGCTCCAGAAACTTCATCAAAAAAAAATAGGATACTCTTGCCAACTAAACGGGAGAATCGTTCGAGTTCCAGGCTGTCCATCTTGCGTTTGCCACTCTCAATTAAAGACACGGCAGAACGCGGCATATCAAGATGCTGTGCTACGACATCTTGAGACAGCGAAGCTTCCTCCCTAGCAACGCGAATCCGGCGACCTAGTTCTGCGTAATCCATCTCCTTGCGACCTACAGTTTGTTTGATTATCGAACATATAGTTCCATCTTAAAACAATTTGACCATAAAGTAACTCATTTTGTTGTTAGATTTAAGAACAGTATGTTAGTATCAAGCTACCAATGTTCGATAATCTAACAAGAATGAGGTTTATGGCTGACGAACTTAAGAAACCGGGCGAAATAGCGAAACAGTCTGGTCAATACGAGATTACAGGACCCCGTGGCGGTAAAACCGGAGAGGAACGTACTGTTACCAAAGGCGAGCCTCTACCGCCAACTCCACAATCAGGTCAGCGTTACAAGCTGGTTGACCCAACGAAGCATAAACGCTCTAATTAGTTCGTTTTTCAAACAACTTACCGATGGGGAGTGCAATATCTGCTACTCCCTAGAACTTTAATTCCACAAACATTAGTCAATTGATAAAGGAGTCCCAATATGCAGGCCAAATCTACACACGATACTGAACTACTGGCGAAAAAGCCAAAAACCATTATCATTACTGTCAACGAACGCCCTGTAACCTTCACTGAACATAAAGTTACAGGCTTAGAAATTAAGCAAGCTGCTATCAAACAAGGTGTAGCAATTCAGGAAGATTTTGTGCTATTCGAGGTCAAATGTGATTCACCCCTCAAACAGATTGGGGACTGCGAAACCATTACCCTGCATGAGGGGCAAAAATTCCGCGCCACTGCACCCGATGACAACTCATAGGGGATAAAGATGACACCAGAAGTTGAAAGAGCGATCGCAGAAATTGAACAAACCTTTTGCGGACATTCTATCGAAGTGCAAGCCGAAGCGCAGGGGGGAGCATACGTCATTGTCCATGATTTACCACTTGGCGAACAGTACTTACCTCCCGCTTCCTGGTTAGGTTTCACAATTTCCTATGCGTATCCCCACGCTGATGTTTACCCTCATTATCTTGATGCGGGGTTACGCCGGGTTGATGGTTTAGTTCAAGGTACTGGGTTATCTGTTACTACTTGGCAAAATAGGCAGGTAATCCAAGTATCACGGCGTTCAAATCGATGGAATGCGACTATTGATACGGCTGCAACCAAGTTAAGTAAAGTGTTGGAGTGGTTGAAGAGTCTATGAAAGAACCAGTAGAAGTGAGAATTGACGCGCCAGAGTTTGAAAAGCTTTTTAATCATCTATTCCCTGGTGATGGGGATGAACATGGTGCAGTAATTGTTGCGGGTATAGTTGAAACTCCTCGCGGTACACGCTTGCTGACGCGGGAGGTAATTCTTGCACGCGATGGAATTGATTATGTACCCGGTCAACGTGGTTATCGTGCTTTGACTGCAAGGTTTGTGGCAGAGGTATCTGGTTACTGTGCGAAGGAAAATCTTTGTTATCTTGCTATCCATTGTCATGGCGGTAAGGACAAAGTTAGTTTTTCCGCAGATGACATAGCATCACACGAACGTGGATATCCAGCACTACTAGATATTACTCATGGTGGTCCGGTAGGGGCATTGGTGTTTGCCAAAAATGCGGTAGCAGGAGATATTTGGACTACTAGAGGACGATATCAACTCGATTGCATGACTATTATTGGTGCAAATATTCGCCGACTCTATCCTTCGCCTCGAAAGCGATCGCTTATCGCTAACCCAATCTATGACCGTCACTCGCGCTTGTTTGGTGATGTCGGACAAGAAATTTTTTCTAATTTGAAGGTGGGAATTATCGGGCTTGGTGGGGGAGGTTCCCTAATTAACGAATGGTTATCTCGTTTGGGAGTTGGACATATTGTTGCGATCGACTTTGACCGAGTTGAATTAACCAATATTCCCCGTATTGTTGGCACTAAACCTTGGGATGGAATGACTTGGTTGACCCAATCAGGTATTCCTTGGCTGGAACAATTGGGCAAGCGATTGTCTCCCTATAAAGTCCATGTTGCCCGACGAGTCGCCAAGCAAGCAAACCCTTCCATCCGCTATGATGCTATTATTGGAAACATTGTTGATGAAGCAACAGCAAAGTTACTAGTGGATGCCGATTTTATATTCCTAGCAGCAGACTCTATGCAAAGCCGTTTAGTTTTTAACGCGCTAGTACATCAGTATTTAATTCCGGGAATACAGATAGGTGCGAAGATTCCCGTCGATAAGCAAACAAAGCAAATTGGCGATATTTTTACTGCTACTCGCCCCGTATTTCCCTATGCTTATGGTGGTTGCTTGCACTGCCATGAATTAATTCCACCGGGTAGGTTGCAGCAAGAAACTTTGAGCTTAGAAGAAAAGCGCAATCAGCAGTACGTTGAAGATGAGAGTATTGCTCAACCTAGCGTAATTACACTTAATGTTAAATCTGCCGAACCAGCCGTAAATACTTTTATGATCATGTTCGCAGGATTGCACAAGCCCGAAGTCAAGTTATACCACCAAATCGAGTTTGTGCTAGAACATCGTATTGACCGCGTGGAAGCACGTGCAAATAAAGATTGTTTGGACTGTAGCAACAGCAATCGCAGTCGTCGGGGGAGGGGCGATCGTATTCGCTTACCTTGTCGAATGCCAATAGTCCCGTAGAGCGAGGCATTTCAACCTATATTTTCTGGGATGCCTGTTGTACTCATGGCTCAAAATTCTAGAGGAATTCCTACTTATTACGGTCGCCGCGATATATCCCAATTTATGTCAAATCTTCCTATTCAATGTGTGCCTTGGAAAGAATACACGATAGATTGAGGGTAGCAGAGAGTAATAATTTAACTTTGTTATCAGTACAAATTATCGAAAATATCAATAGGTAAAATCAAATTCTATGATTTTAATCGCCTAAAAGCACCCGAATCGCTCTCAAAGCCTGACTGCGTTTCCCATTACTAATTTTCGCAAACCAATAATGGGATTCTTCATTGCTCATGGCAATAATTCCCTTAGTAATATTCGCAATGCGGTCGGGTTTAGAAAGCGGTTGCAAAGTCTGAAATAATAAAGCCAAATTTGTCCCCGATTCTTCATCTAATATATAGGCACTTTGGCGATTGTGACTTAATGTTTTCGGGTCGTAGTTATTTACCTTCAAACAATCATAAATTGCCTGTTTTGCTTGCACCAAAGCATTACCCTTTAAGCGTCCAATCCGCTTGGCAGATGGACGCTTTTTCTCTCCAGCTTTTTTATAGGCACATTGGTATAATTCCAGAGCAAAGTTGTTATTCTCTGTACCTACCACACGCAGTTGAAACTCTTGCATTTTCAGTAAGTTACTTTTACCAATAAGTTAAGCCTTTCAACCGGGTTACGATTCAGGGCACTTTTGATATTACTAATTTCTGAGCCGTTTGGTTCAATTGGTGAAGAAAATTTAAATTCCAACTTTAATGACACATCCGCTTTAACGTCTGGAGTATTAAGCAAAGCATTAAGAGTTGCTTGGAAGCTTTGGAACCCCTTTAAAGCACCCTGGTACTCTAACCTCACGAACTGTTCCCCAGCGTTAATTGTCGCTGTTTGGTCGATTTGTAGGGGGAGTTTACCAAATAATACCAAAGCTGTCATCAGCTTGCGGTAGTCCATCACTTGGGAAACCGAGATTTCGAGCGATCGCACTCCCTGCACCTTGTGGTCGAGAATGCGATCGCTTAATTCATTAAACACCCTTTCTAAGCTCCCATCTAAGTTAAATTCCTCTGGTTTAGCTTTAAATAGAAATAAATCATTCCAGGAATCATCTATTTTTTCGTTTCCGCTGGGTGTTGCAGGTGTACCATCACCATAAGTTAAAATACGTGCTTGAGTTTCTTTCTCGGCAACTTCACTATTCCCGTAGTCAGCGACAATTTTAAAATTACTAGTGCTATTAATTGCCACGGAATGCTCATCGCTAGGACGAAATTCACCTGGGATTAAATTTCCATCCTGATATAATCGAATAGTTAATGCACCCGATGCTTTCCAGCGAATGCGTACAGGTTTCAGCGCATCTGTACTCGGCATAATTTGGGCATTAAGCTCAATTTCTCGCGGTTTTGGTGGTTGCAAAATCCCGCGACGGTAAAGCACCATCCGGTCAGAAAATTCGATGGTGTCAGGAAGCGTAAATTTCCCATCATCGCTTTTAATAAATACCTTCTCACCCACTTTCATATCCCATTGTCCCATCTGCAAACCTTGTCGAATGCTATCTCGCAACTTAGAAACATCAGCATCGAGCAGTATATTTAAACTCAAGTCTTTAGCAAAAGCTTCCCTAAGATTTTTAGTTGTCCAATGGTCTAACCCTGATAACCAGACTTTCTGTAAAATATAAGCTGGTGCATAAAATGCAGCATCTTCCGAACGGATTTTTTGACAGTCTTTGAGGGCTTTTAAAATGACTTCCTGCTGATTACTTTTACCCTTGATTTCGCTCGAATCCTGTGCAGAAAGCGTATAATGCATTAATCCTTTTGGTGCTTTTACAGGGTCATTTGCTGGATAAAATAAATGACGGTAAGCATTAGTCAAGGATATACGCACACTTAAATCAAACTCACCTTTTTTCTGTTTGAGTTGCTTTTGTTGATTTTCCGATAAATCCTGCAAGCGATTTTGAGAATTGAGGATATTCATAATTGCTCGATATTCACGAGCAATATCGATTGCCCGATCTAATTCTTGCTTATTTGCAACTAAAAATAACAAGCGATTGCGATAAGTCCGAAATTTACCCGATTCACCCGTATTATTAAAGATACGCTCGATAATATCGGGAGGTGCTTCTGTTGTTGTTGCAATCGTCGCTTCTTGAAAATCGATTAAACACAGGGCAATGCTATCAGCAGTATCATCTACATCCGCCGCCGAATCGGGCGCAGAGACGGTTTTAAAGTATTTTTCTGCGAAAACGGTATCGCGGCGACTTCGTAGGTCTTCCTTCGCTTCCGAGATGCCAATCTGTGCCTTTTCTTCGGAGATAATCTTATTAATTGATGGTTCTTCTTTAAACCGAGCAATGCAAGTTATTACATCATTTTCCAAATACCAAGCAACTGTTGATAACCTTTCCAACGCAGTCTCAACAAACCCAATTTCTAACCCTGGTGTTAATAACGATAAATTCAATTCTGCACGTCGGATTCCCGCTACTACCCCTTGGTTAATTGAATGTAAAAATATCGTCCGTGCGACCCAAGTAGAAAACGGAGGTTTACCAGCAGCAGTCCATTCTCCATCTTGTAACTGTGCGTGTGCTTCCCGACCATCGCAATTATAAATATCCGCACCAATTGGTATTCGCATTAACGGACGTTGTAAACGTGAGGTTAAGTCGCTGGTAATTTCTTCTTCCACACCAACAGGAATATGATGGGGATGAATTAGGGGTATCCAAAGTTTTGTATCTTGCCACAATTGACGAATAACTCTCGCAAATAACCGCAATGCACCTCTAGTTCTTTGAAAGTCGGGAATTGAAGCAATTTTTTTAGTTAATAAGTTAAATAATTCGGGGTGAAAAGGATAGCTTTGCTCGATACTTTCGGCATAACGTGAATCCTTGCATCCATCGGGTAGATTAATTCGACTTGCTTTATAAATCTGTAAATATTCTTTAGCTGAATTCTCAGCCGCAGTTGCATCAATACTACCAAATAATCGTTGTTTGACAATATTATAAATTTCAATATCTGTACTCGGCTTTAATACCCGTTCCTGTCTTGCCGATGCAGAAATTGCTTCGCGGATATCAGTAGTTTCTTCACCAAAACTATCACTCGAAGATGCTAAAGTATACACAAAAACTAAGTTATTACAAGCTGCGGCTAAATCCATCAAAGAGAATAGAAAAGCCACTACCTGTTCGGCTAAATCGCTATTTCCTACCTTCGTTGCTTTTGCGGCACGTAAATGTCTGGCAATTTCATCAAGTATAATTACAGTTGGTTCCTGTTGAATTATCCTTTCTAAAACCACCGTACCAGGACTAACACGCTGTTCATCCGAACCTTTGAGCAAACTATAAGCCGCAATCCCGCCAATTTGATAAGCAATTTCACCCCAAAGCGTGTATGTAGTAATACCACTATCACCATGATAAACACCATTAATCGGGTCGAGGTCTTGACAAGCGATCGCAGCAACTTGAATTGGACTAGAGGGAATTAAATTCAAATCCGCAATCCGAGCAGGCAGAAAATCACGCACGCGGGGATGGTAAATTAGCAGTAGGTTCGGTTAAACTGCTGCTTGATGGGCAACAACGAATTACTTCGCTCTACGGCATTATTCGCGGTAAGTCTCCCCAATTTTTCGAGGGTAATGACCAGACGTTCACCGGATTATATTTTAATTTAGAAGAAGAAATCTTCGAGTTTTATGCGCCACTAAAAATGGAAACCAATCCTCTGTGGATAAACATCACAGAATTAATGCAGCAAGGTGTAGGTGTATTTATAGCGCATTTAATTAAAATTCCAGGGTTTGAGCCACAGATAACTACCTATATCAATCGTCTCAACAAAATAGAAGGTATCAAAAATATCAACCTTCATATTGAAGAAGTTACTGGGGAAGATAAAACAGTCGATGTTGTTGTTGAAATTTTCAACAACGTTAACAGTGGTGGTACAAAATTATCTAAAGGTGATTTGGCACTAGCCAAGATTTGTGCCCAATGGTCGGATGCTCGCAGCGAACTCAAAACACGTCTTGCAAAATGGAATAAAGCTGGGTTTGACTTTCGTTTGGAGTGGCTGTTGCGCTGCATTAATGCAGTAATTACAGGAGAAGCAATATTTTCCGCACTCAAGGATGTTGACACTGCAACATTCCAAGACGGACTAAATAAAGCTGAAAAAGCTATTGATAGCTTACTTAACTTGATTTCTAGTCGCTTGGGACTCGACCACAACCGGGTACTTGGCAGCATCTACGCTTTCCCGGTCATGGTGCGCTATCTTGTGCAGCATGACGGACATTTGAGCGATTTCAAAGAACGGGATAAATTATTGTATTGGTATATCCATACTTTACTATGGGGACGGTATGCAGGCTCTACCGAAAGTGTTTTAACTCAAGACTTACACGCACTTGAGGGTGAGAATGCACTCGACCAACTAATTGCCAATTTACGTAGGAACCGTGGTGACTTGGAAATAAAACCTGTTGATTTCCAAGGATGGAGTATGGGAGCGCGTTTTTATCCATTACTTTACATGCTTACTCGCGTCCATCAAGCTCAAGATTGGGATAGCGGTATCGAATTATCCAAACATTTGCTTGGGTTTACTTAGTGGTTTGGAAGTTCATCACATTTTTCCCAAGTCACTACTCTACGAACGGGGTTACTCTAAATCAGAAGTTAACGCAATTGCGAACCTTACGTTTCTGACCAAAGAAACTAACCTTAAAGTCTCAAATCAAAAGCCAAACGAATATTTTACAGCATTTGAAAAAATTCAACCTGGAGCGATCGCAACCCATTGGGTTCCGATGGAATCACAACTATGGCAACTTGAAAGCTACCAAGAGTTTTTAGCAATGCGTCGGGAGTTACTTGCAAAAGCAGCTAATAATTTCCTCAATAGTTTGCTATGTGGAAAAATTCCAGAAGTAGAAATTAATACAGATTTAGCACATTATGAGGTGGTTTTAGCATTCGAGGAACAAATTTTTTACAGCCTTAATACTTGGATAAAAGAACAGGGGTTACAACCAGGGGTAATGATGGAGGAAATTACAACAGATATTGGGAATGCAGTATTCGATTTAGCTTGGTTAGATGGTTTACAAGTAGGAAAAAGTCAACCTGTTGCTTTAATTCTCGATAAAGACTTGCAAGTTGAAAAAGTAGCGAATCATGCAGGGTTTCGCTATTTTGTAAGTATCGACAGTTTCAAAAAATACGTTATGCAAGAAATACTTGCTGTTGATGATTCTGTAGCAATGATGGCTTTAGAATAACCTATCTAAATTTTTGTCATCTGTTTTGGTTGATGGGAAAACAGCAATTTCTATTCAAATCTACTTTGAAATGCCCTCAACGTGTCTTTGGTCTCACTCGAATCGTACACACCGAACACTACGCGATCAAAGCATCCATGAAATCGGGAACTCTCAAGCCACTGACCAAAGGCATCGGCTACCATGCTGGGATTATTACGAAATACGCCACACCCCCATGCACCTAATAACAACGAACGATGTCCATTCTCTTGTGCAACCGCAAGTACATACCCAGCACGACGACGTAATACTTTTTCAATCGCGGGTAAAGCATTAGTGTCACGACGCAAAACTTGACCTGCATTGGGTGCTGGTGCAGTAATAACAGACGCTAAAAAATAATTATCAAGCAATTCACGACTATGGGTTCTAAACCAAGGAACTTTTGGTGAATAAATAAGGTGGTCAGTGTAAAGTAGAGAATCTTGCGAGCGGTTTTCTTCATAATACTTGGGCTGTTTCAACTGACATGGATATAAACCCGAACAGCGTGCCAAATCTTCTTCTTGTGCTTTTGCACCATTAATAAATCCGCCACCAGGATTTCGAGCGGATGCATAATTTAGTAACAAGAGGTCTTGACAACCTTCACTTTTTACCAAGCGATAGGCTGCTGCTTGGGTTGTCTCGTGAGTAACTTCTACTGAACAACGATATTTTGTATCACATGGTGTGTTTTGCAGTAAATTTTCAACCTCTTCAGGGCAATATAATTTAGTCGCTTCTTCTGCCATTTTTTGCTCGGCTGCAAAATTGATAACATTGCCAGACTTTGAGATGAACTCACCCTTGGACAGAATTTGCAACGTTTCTTTAGCTATACCTTTCAATGACACGGGCTTCTCTTGACCTATTTTTATTGAATTTAACAAAATTATGACATACCCGTACTACAATGAAATACGCTGATATTTTCAATAGAATTATCCTGAAGGACAATACTTTCACCAGTTTTTCATGTAAGATAATCTGGCTCTAAAATTCGTAAAACAACCTAAAACTCGGGCACAAACAATTCTTTTCTTGCCCCTGCATAATGCTCGTAAATCATCTTGGCACTCGTACCCACTAGCTTGGCGATGTCCTTCGCATCCAACATCCTCATTCCCCCATCAGACATCATAATCGGCGTTTCCAGTGCTGCTGTAATAAAGGTATGCCTGGTTTGATACAAATTGCGGTATTCAATATTGTTATCCAATTTGTTCAGTACTGAATGCCATGCCCTGTTATTGAGATTATGGGCATCAATCCATCCTCCTTTGGGTGCTGGAAATACTTTATCTTCTCCTGTTACACCTTCTAGCTTAATGGATTGTAACAGTGCTGCCAACTTCGGATTCACAGGAAAAGACCGTTTTTTCTGCGTTTTTAATCCCTTCTTGCAAATCAAGCCATTTTCCGACTCCACCACTGCCTGTTCAAAGCGAATTGTCCGAAAGTCCGAGGTGATATATTTCCATTGCAAAGCAACCGCTTCTGACGGTCTACAACCTGTCAGAAAGAGGAATTCGATAAACGGAGCATAGTATTTGTAATGGCGATCGCTCTTAAACCCTTGGATTATGCGGTCACGTTCTTCCAAAGAAAAAGGGTTAATATCCGTATCCTCCGACTCCCCTTTGGGAACCCGAATATCGGCAGCCATCCCCACGAAAGGATTATTGGCAATTAGTTGAGATTTTACTGCCCAATCGCAACAGGCATTTATCTGCGTCAACATACGTTTTGCAGAATTAGCTGTTTTATTCGCAACAAGCCAATCCCTAATTGCTATTGCATCATCAACAGAATTTTTCGGCAGGTGTAAATTCACACAACGGTCAACTTTTTTATAATCCTTTGCTAGGGTACTTGGTGATAAATTAGGTCGTTGAAATTCTGTATACTTCTCCCATAATTCTGGGAGATTGGGTTGAGACTTTTTAGGTGGTGTAATTGGTGTAAGCTTGCGGGCTGCACCTTCTGGGCTATACTTGCTTAAATCTTTAGGGTCAAACCGTTCGCACAAAATATCTTTTTCAATTTCCGAGGCTTTGAGTTGTGCTAATTTCCAATGTTGTGGAGTGTCTGGATAGCCCGTGGAAATATAATGACGCTTGCCAGCGAAATGAAAACGCAACTGAATGCGTCCATTGGAAAGGATGGCTGTGACAGAACCCTTGGAAGCCCTGCCAGTTGGCGTTTTAGTTTTCATAAACGTAGATGGTGTAATCTACTTTCTAGTCTACACAAGGATTACACCATCTTTACACCATTTTTTTAGCTAAATCGACCTAAACATACCCAATAATTAAATTGCGCTTTTGTTTAGTCAAACTCCCAAACCCTTGTCTCGTGAAGGAAACTTAGATTTCAAAGGAATGCCAGGAACGAGACTTGAACTCGTGACACGAGGATTTTCAGTCCTCTGCTCTACCAACTGAGCTATCCCGGCGGAGGTAATTCGTTATCGGCAACGAATAAACAATGTAGCGCATCTAAAAGGATTTTGCAAGTCCCCTAGAGAAAAAATATTTTGCTATGCAGCTTTCACGGTCAGCTTCACCCAACCGAACACTAAGAGGAAGGTTACAAACTGGACGAGGACAATGCTTGGACCGGAGGCAACCTTGAATAGCGCTGATGCGAGAATACCCGTGACGCTGGTTATCGAACCGATAATGACTGAAAGAATTAAGAAGCGGCTGAAGTGGTGCGTCATCACTTTAGCAGTGGAAGCGGGAATGACGAGGAAGGCATTTACTAGTAAAACACCGACGGCTTTAATGGCGATCGCAACTGCCAGCGACAACAGCACAACAAACCCGTAACGGTATAACTGGACGGGGATACCTTGGACTTTTGCAACTGCTGGGTTCAAGGTCAACAAAATTTGCGATCGCAAGGTTAACAATAAAAATATGCTGCTTCCTAGCAATAAAAGCAGCGTCAAAACTAAATCTGTTGTGTCTATCGCCAAAATATCGCCAAATAGTACGCTCATCAGGTTGCCGCGATATCCTTGAATTAGACTACTCAAAATTAAACCGATTGCTAATGCCCCCGATAAGACAATGCTGAGGATGCTATCGCTAGCTAAATCCGTCTTGTCAATAAAGTAAAGGACAACTAAGCCGAATATCAATGTGAAAGGTAGTAGCATCCAAGTCGGATTAATTTGTAGCAGTACTCCAAGTGCAACACCTACTAGTGCTGCGTGTCCAACTGCATGGCTAAAAAACGATAACTGGCGCAAGGTAACAAAACTACCTAGTAAACCTCCAACAATCCCCATTAGTATTGCACCTGCAACAGCACGCTGCATGAAGGGAAGTTGCAGTAATGCGACTAAGTTATCTATTGCTGTCAATGCTAGAAAAGTTGTATGACAATCGTTAAATAAATCCATCTGTGATTATTTACACTAGTTTTATGGTTAGATTTTGAAGTATATCTTTTCTTACAGTCACGGGTTAGTTACTGAAACAAATTTAAAATATGCCGTCTAAAAATAATCTTGCTTTTAATCTAGATAATTCTATTAATCAAGCGTCCATTAACGAGTATAATCAAGAACACAACATAGATAATACTGATGTCCAATCCCAAGCAAAAGAGGTTCTAGGTAGCGAAAAAGCCCAACGGATGGCAGAATTTTTTAGCTTTTTAGGCGATGCGAACCGCTTAAGAATTCTTTCGTTGCTTGCTAACCAAGAACTTTGTGTAGGGGATTTAGCGAATGTACTTGATATGAGTGAATCTGCGGTTTCGCACCAGTTACGTAATTTACGGGCAATGCGCTTGGTCAGTTACCGCAAGCAGGGGCGTAATGTATTTTATCGCCTTCATGACAGTCATGTTTTACATCTTTATCAAGCTGTTGCCGAACATCTTGATGAGAAGGAGTAAAAAAAATGTAGAGACGCTATACATAACATCACGTCTCTACAAAATTACTTTACAAACGATGAAGAACTCTTGACTCTAACTGCCTATCATTTTCAAGTTAGGCTTACATTTTGCCATGCTGCATTACTTGTTGCAGGTGATGGCGGATTTCTTGGGCATGTTCCATATCAGCTTGGCGTAATTTTTGGAAAAGTTCTACGCAAGGTTGAGAACCTGCCTGTTGGGCATCTTGGATGTATGTTTCGTAAGCTTTAACGGCTTCGGCTTTGTTGTGCAATACGGTAATAAAATCGTACTCTAAGTCGTTTAAAGCGCGTTGTGAACTTCCATTAGTTGTTGCTTGAGTCATAAATTCACCCTCTTTTTAATCTTAGAATGGCAATTCGAGTTAGATTTTAGCTGTGAAGGTAAAGTACTAACTAATAATCAACAACCTCGGATTGCTATATACATTTCTACCTAGACTCAAGCAACTGTTCATCTCCCTAAAAGAATAGGCAAAAGGTTAAAGGGTAAGGGGTAAGGGGTAAAGGGTAATAAAGTTTAGCGTAGTAGATTATTACAGCTTTGCGCTTGTTGCAAAAGTTGCTGGGCATTGTTTGCCCATGCAATATTTCCGCTTTGGTTGTATAAATCTCTAGCGTACTGGAGTACTTGTACGGCCTCGCCACATTGACGCTGTTGCATAAATACTAATCCTGCACCATAGTAGGCATTGGGATAATTTGAGTTAGTTTCTGCCGATTTTCTGAAGGATTCTAAGGCATCCATATACTTAGCCTGGTTGAAGTGGATTGTACCAAGATTGTAGTAAGCCTCAGTATAATTTGGGTTAATTTTGATGGCTTTACGAAAAGCATCTTTAGCTTTATCGAACTTGCTTTGTTGCACGTAACATAACCCTAGATAGTAAGGTGGTTCTGGAGCATTTTTGCTATAGTTCGTCGCTTTTTTGAACGATTCGATCGCTTTTTCCCAATCGCGTTGTTGCTGCCGAAGTAAGCCCATATTGTAATGCGCTATACCAAGCTTTGGCTCTAGTTCCAAAGCCCTTTGTAAGTAGTCATTTGCCTGCTGAAAGTTACTTCCTTCGAGTAATGCACCACCTAAATTTGCGTAAGCGATCGCAAATTTGGGGTCGGCTTGGGTAGCGCGGTAAAATGCATCTGCCGATGGTTGTAATTGTCCTGCTTGGCGCAATGCTAATCCTAAATTGTAATGTGCGGGGGCAAGATTCGGGTCGAGTCCTGTGGCTTGTTGAAATGATGCGATCGCTTCTGGCACTCTCCCAGCTTTAATCAACTGCAAACCTGTATTTAAATAGTCTACAGCAGTTCCGCCTGGGTAGTTTTGGGCAATAAGG
>CAXTCQ010000002.1:0-117380 GCA_964242965.1 uncultured Calothrix sp.
AGCCTGTTGCAAATTTTGCTGATATCGTAAGTTTTGATCCGTGGTGAGCAAAATTGTAAACCCCGCCTGACTCATAAGTTGGAGTAGCTCACCGTTCTTTTTACCTGACCAGCCCATCTCTACAACTGTACGAATATTATAATCGGTGAGTTCGCGTTTAAGTGGCTTTGGTACACATTCATCAAGTAGGATTTGCATATGCAATCAACATTTCTTTTGCTAATTCTAAGGCTGCAATTGCCTGAGCGTGACTTACGCTGGGAAAATGGTCGAGAAACTCGTCCAAAGAGTCACCTGCTTCAAAATAGTCAAGTAAAGTTTTAATTGGTACACGAGTGCCAATAAAAACGGGTGTTCCCCCTAATATATCAGGGTCGCTATGTACAACACGCAGCGTTGAGGACATAAATATTTAGGCTATATAAGGACTTCTTAATCCTAACCCACAACCACTGAAGTTTATTATTGACGATATGTGCTTGCTTAACATTAGCAACAAGTTATGATTTTTCAGCTTCAAGCGAGAACCTTGAGGAACGCCATTAAAAGTGATGACAGCAAATACTAACGACAACCAACTAAACAGTGCCAGGTTTGTTTAATAATAGTTCTAAAAATATAGCTTTTTGTAAAATAAGCCAAGTGACAGTAAATTCACTGAAGTAATACTCAGTTGTAATTGTTAAATTTGTTAGAAATAAAGATAAATGCTTCAGGAGGTTTGGCATTGGCTAATTATGAGCGACTAAACCCAAGTAGTTGGCAGTTGTATAAACATTCCCCAGAACAATCAGCGGAGCTGTATTGTAGCTTTGCCTCCGCGATCGCTCTTGTGAAAACTTTTGTAATTGAGGAATTTGACCGTGAAATTGCCGAAAATCAACTTTACTATCACAACCACGAGCATATTAATAATGTGCAGCGTCGTGCAAATACCATTTTTCAGGTAATTTGTCCTTATTGGCAAGCATCACTAGGTAATAAAGTTAATCCAGAGTATATTACACGTATAAATCAGCTTTTAGACCTTTGTGCTGTCGCTCATGATATGATTCAGGTTTTTGTTCCCCAAACCGGGTCTCACACACCCAGACGACGCGAAACAGGAGTAAGTGAAAGGCTAACTATTGAGAAACTATTAGATTATATAAAAGATTTAAATCAACAGCTAAAATATTGCGTTGATGACTCTGTACTGTTTACAGAGGCAGATTTATCTATTATTCAAGATTCTATTGAAGCAACTATTTGCGTTTACGACCCTGAGGACCAAAGTATTTATCAACCTGCCCTTTATGATGAGAATAAAAACTTATCAATTGTAGCTCGAATTATTGCGCTAGCAGACATTGGCTCATTAGGAATGGATGGTATAGCTAGTTACAATCACGAAGGTAGTTTATTATTTTTAGAAGAAAATCCGGATATTATTCCTATTATCTTGAACCAAGCAGTAGAATTCGCGGCTGATAATTCCGATTCTGAGAATATTCGTCAACGTCTTCTGGGACGCACGCGCTTTCAGGTGAATTTTGCCAAGTCTCGTTTTAGACGCTTTAACCAGGAAATCAGCAGTTTTCCCTTAGACGCAATTTCAACTTTGACTAATGAAACTTTCCAATATTTGCAGAAAGAAATTATTCAAGAAATTGAATTAACTACCCCTACAAATGAAAATACATCTCTTGAAGAGTTAATAGTGTTTTTTAAGTTAGAGTCGTTAATCAAAACATTTGATTATTTTGATGCCGAATCTCACTGACTCCGATGCTGCCTAAAGAAGAGTGTGTAGATAAGTAATCGTAAAGAGTTTTTCCTATGCTTTTTAAGCCTTCAAAAACAAATGCGCGTTAAATCCTCAACTTTAAATGCCTCGTCAGCACCCCTAACGACTCATAAAGTTGAGCGAATAAAACGATTTCGCCTTCGTACCACACTTATTGTTCCATTTATGTTGCAGGTTGGGGCTGCGGTAGGGTTAGTGGGCTATCTATCCTTCAAAAATGGACAAATTGCTGTCAACCATCTCGCCAATCAGCTTCAAAGCCAGATTCAAGAGCGCGTCAGCGAACGTCTTGATACTTATCTCGCTACACCGCATCAGGTCAATGCAATTAACCTAGAAGCAATTGAGTTAGGACTGCTTAAGGAACAAGATTCCAACACTACCCGCTTTTTCTGGAAACAGATGAAAGCATTTGGCAATCTTAGCTACATCAACTTTGGCACAGAAACCGGAAAATTTTTGGGCATTGGTCGTGAAGATGATGGCGATTTGTATCTAGAGGCAACGAAACCGAATCAAGTTAATCGATACGTGCGGTATGAGCTAGATTCCCTTGGAAATCGCACCCGTGCCATTGCAGAAGAAGACTATGCCTTCCGGGAGCAAGAGTGGTATACTAATGCAGTTACCGCAGGCAAGCCCACCTGGAGTGAGGTTTACCAGTGGAGCGATCGCCCAGGTATTCTTTCAATTTCCTCTAGCTACCCCGTGTATGACAAAGCTAATCGCCTAGTTGGTGTACTGGGAATTGATTTTATCCTCTCACAAGTCAGCGCTTTTCTGAAAACGTTAGAGATTAGCAAATCTGGCAGAGTTTTCATTATCGAACGCAATGGATTAATTGTAGCTAGCTCAAGTACTGAAAAGCCCTACCTTGAGGTAAAGGGGCAGGCACAACGCTTGAGTTCGCGCAATAGTCAAGACTCACTAATCCAAGCAACTGCAAAGCATTTAGAATCGCAGTTCAAAAGTTTTGAGAAAATTTCTTCCGTTCAACAGCTTGACTTCAAGCTTAATAACGGTGAACGAGTTTTTGTACATGTCAAGCCTTGGCAGGACGCTTTCGGGTTAAATTGGCTGATTGTTACAGCCGTACCCGAATCTGACTTCATGGGACAAATCAACGTTAGCACGCGCAATACAATCTGGCTCTGTCTTTTGGCATTAGTAGCGACAATTGCGATTGGTATTCTCACCTCGCGCCTCATTATTCGTCCTGTGGTCAAATTGAGCCACGCAGCGTTGGAGATTGCTAGCGGCAAACTCGATACTCGAGTCGCTCTGGACGACACCTTGCAAATTGTTGAAATCGGCAATTTAGCTGATTCATTTAACAGCATGTCGAGCCAACTGGGAGCATCGTTTGAGACTTTAGAAGCGCAGAAGAACTCTTTTGCTCGCTTCTTCCCACCAGAGTATCTCAGGTTCCTCAGCAAGCATAATGTTACCGACATCGAGCTTGGCGATCATATTAGCAAAGAGATGGCAGTTATGTTTTCGGATATTCGCTCGTTTACAACGCTATCTGAAAACATGACACCCAAGGAGAATTTTGATTTTGTCAACGCTTATCTACACCGCGTCTCTCCCGAAATTCGCGCTCACAATGGGTTCGTTGTCAAGTTTCTCGGCGATGGCATGATGGCGGTTTTTCCTAATGGTGTAGAGGATGCAGTGGCTTCAGGTATTGCAAAGTTCAAACAAGTGCAAGAATATAACCGACAACGTGAAGCAGAAGGTTTTTTACCAATTGACGTAGGTATGGGCATCCACGTTGGACATATGATGGTAGGCATGGTCGGTGAATACAACCGCATTCAAGGGGATGCTTTTTCGGATAACGTTAATCTAACAGCTCGTCTAGAAGGATTGACAAAGTATTACGGCGTTTCGCTGCTAATAAGCGAAGATGTGTTACTTAGATTGAGCCATCCTGAACAATACAAAATTCGTTTCTTAGACCGAGCTATTGTCAAGGGACGCACAGAACCGATTGCCGTCTATGAGGTGCTAGATGCTGCCGACGTATCGATTCAAGCCTTAAAGCTCCAAACCCTACCCATCTTCGAGACTGGACAAAAGCACTACAACGTCGGCAACTTTACCGCATCCATTGACTGTTTTGAGCAGGTTTTAGCTGTTAACCCACTAGATAAAACGGCTCTTCTTTACCTAGAGCGAGTGAAGCAATTGCTGGTTACAGGTACACCCAAAAATTGGAGCGGTGTATGGGCTTTTGAACAGAAATAGAAACTTATGAATGCAGGTTTTATTAGTTCAGGCAGAATTTCTGTTTTTTTATAAATCTTAAGTTTTCTACTCCTGAGTACCAACTATCTCCTGTTACTAATTTTGGTTTGATTCCCCATGCTATTACTTCGCTTACCATTTCCCGGAAATATTCATTCTTTGTCTTACCTTCTTTTTTATCATATAGTCGGTAATTTCTTGGAACTGAATTATCATGAACATAGGTAAAGCCAGTATCAGAGCAACAGCAAGACTCACCAATGTCAACGATGCTGGATTACTTAGAAGCCTAAGAACTGCTGCTCTTGAAAACTGGTTCTAAGCTAGTCGAAAAGCTTATCCGTAAAGGCTTTGAAGGTGCTGATATTTTATCGTTGTCTGAGTCCGGTATCCCAGACTTGGCTGTAGCGACTATCCTTCACTATTACGCCTATGAAGCTGGCAAGAGATGTACTGCACAAGCAAAGTTAGTCTGTGAAGCCTTTGAAAGCATTGGTGTTCGTACTTGGATGCGAAATATTACAGGTTGGAATAAACCTGTTTCTGCTTCCGAAACAGCGATGACTCAAATACAGTTACTCGCTGCAATTGCACAACAGATGGCAAAGCAAGAGCAGCGCCTCTTGGTACAAGAACAGCAACAACATAATATTTTGTATCGGCTTAAAGCTGTGGAAATCGAGCAAGAAAGATTTAATAGTCCATGCGGTCATAAATATAGTATTGTCGGCTTCGCTAATCTTCAGGGGCTGGAAATATCTACTCGCATAAGCCAGCATTAAAGGACGGAAAGCCAGTGCATTGTGTCGTCAGCAAGGTATTGATATCGAACGCATCCGCGACCCACGCTTCGGACAAATTGGGTTGTATCCGGAAAGCATTTTAATTGAGATTTTCTCTACTAGAGAAAGCTAATAGTAACTTCTAGATAAGCGCTATTATTCACTTTTATCTATCTTTTAATCGCAGAAAACTGCCATGTAAAAACTAAGTTTTTTAATAATTAACACCAGTTATACCCGTCAATTAGTACCCCTACTATCAATGGCTAATTTTATAGGTTATCAACCATATTTTGGCGGAAAAGACTAATATTTTGAATCATCAAAATAACTAATGATAGTAACATCAGGACGAAAGAGTTATAAAATAGAGAGAAGTACGCAATACCTTACTTATTTGACTTAATATGTTGTCAAAAAATAAGAAGTTAGTAGTTAGTTTATTTTGTGGAATTGGCGGATTAGACCTGGGTTATCTTATACAAAAAATATATATTACACAACAACAACAATGACTCTATTAATTTACTTGATACACATATAGCTAGATACAAATCTTAATATCTACAACGTGTATCTGACTATATAAAAGGTACATGGGGTTAACATTGCAAAAAGGAATAGTTCCACATACCAATGAGATAGTCTGGGTAATGCTAGATGAAGATTACCAACTAGTAGAACCTATCCAACGCTACCTTACCTACCTCAGCACCTCTAAATCTCCCAATACTGTAGAGTCCTATGGTTACGACCTGAAATTCTGGTGGGAGTTTTTACAAGTCAAAGGCTTAGATTGGCGCAATGTGAATCTGTCTGATGTCGAAAACTTTGCCTACTGGTTTAGAATTGGGGACAGTAGTAAAGTTTTATCTATGCAGCCAGTACAGGCTGTACGGTCGGAAAAGACAGTAAATCGAGCCATTACAGCGATTACATGTTTTTACGAATATCATATCGCCCTAAGAAGCATAGACTTCAAACAGTTTGATAGATTCCATCTGCCTTATGGTTTAAGTAAGAAGGGGTTACTAACAGGTATCGCCAAGAGTAAACCCACTAAACAAAAGCTAGTCAAACTTAAAGAGCCAAAGAGCTTCCCCGGTTGCTTAACCGACGAACAAATAGCTACCTTAGTTGATGCCTGTAATAATCTCAGGGATAAACTAATTATTCTCATGCTCAACGGTACGGGAATGAGGAAAGGCGAGTTATTAGGGCTGTGCCATGAGGATATTGGAGATAGGAGCGACAATTATATTCGCATAGTCAAACGTAATAATCCTAACGGAGCTAGGGTTAAAGGGCTAGAACGAACTATCCCAATAGTGCCCTCGCTGCTGAAGATATATAATGACTATCTCATTTACGAGTACCCAGAAGTAAAATCAGATTATGTCTTTATTAACATTTGGGAAGGAAATGTGGGAATGCCCATGAATCCTGATGTGTTAAACACCATGTTTAGTCGCTTGAGCAAAAAAACAGGTATCCACGTCTACCCCCATCTACTGAGACATACTTACGCCACGCGCTTGTTAAAAGCTAACTACTCACCAGAGCGAGTCAAATATCTATTAGGACATACAAGTATTCAAACTACTTTAGATGTTTACTCACACGTAATTGAAGAAACAAATCTACTGTTTGTAGTTGAAACAGAGGAGTAAGAATAATGAGTATATTGCCAGATAGCAATCGACCCGATTATAGCTGGTTAATTAGTGCAAATATAGCAGCCGAAAAATTAGCTAAAAATCCGTTAATACAAAAGGATCTCTGGTACACAATTGGTGACTTAGGACTACATGTTAACCAGCACAAGAAAGTTTTAACCATTAGCTTTGAGTCGATAAAACAAGATTGGTTAAAATTCCTAGCTAAATTGTACACCCTAGTTAGAAGCGAACGTCAGTTATCTGCGACGTACATCATGCAGGAAGTTTTCTACCTCAAACGATTCTCCCAATTTATCAATCAAAAGTCTATCTTTAGTTCAGAGCAAATTAATGACCAATTATTTGATGAATTTGATTACTACTTGCACTCATTAGAGTTATCTCCAAGGTCAATATCATTGCACTATATGGCCCTGACGAATTTTTTTAACCTATGTCGGGAAGAAGGATGGTTAGAAGTCAACACTTACTGGTTTAAAGGAAGATATATGATACATGCACCCAAAAATGATAAAATTGAGTACATTCCAGAAGAAGTGTGGCAGCGACTAGAAGACCATTTACATTACCTACCCGAACCAATTCAACGGATGGTATTAGTAATTAGATCGACTGGATTAAGAATAGGAGAGCTACTGAACCTGCCATTAGATTGTCTGCGCCAACGAGATAAAAAATGGCGATTAAGATTTCTGACTGAGAAATATCAAACTGTAGATGAACTCCCTATTTGTGAAGAATTAGTAGTGGTAATTCAAGAACAGCAGGCATATATTAGACATCATTTTGGAGATAGTTACGATAAGTTATTTAACAGTAATAATCCCACTGGAAAAAATGAGTACAGACCAGCCCCAAGAGTGATGAAGCTAGATCAATTTAATCGGTGGCTTAATAAATTAGCCAAAGAACAAAATATTTGTACAAATGAATGTAAAATTTGGCACTTTAGGTCTCATCAATTTAGAAGAACTTTAGCGACAATAATGAGCAATGGTGGAGTCAGAGATTTGGTTATCCAGCATTACCTCCGGCATCGTTCCCCAGACATGCAGAACTATTATAAACATCTACTTAAAAAGGTGTTAGGGGAAGAGTATG
The DNA here is from genome assembly GCA_964242965.1 of uncultured Calothrix sp. Taxonomy (GTDB): domain Bacteria; phylum Cyanobacteriota; class Cyanobacteriia; order Cyanobacteriales; family Nostocaceae; genus JANNFJ01. Next base: position 7,599 of record CAXTCQ010000002.1, read on the forward strand.
AGGAGTTAATGAAAGGAACTAGTTATGTAAATAGTACTGGGGAATTAGTAGCCACTCATCAACCTCAAAATCCAATTACTGAGGTATTAAGACGCAAGATGTACCAAATAACTACTCAGTATGGGTCATGTCATCGCCCAGTATTAAAGTCTCCCTGTCAAACTGTAAATGCTTGTTGGCGATGCGAACACTGGTTGACCTCGACTGAAGATTTATCTGCTCTCAAACAGGACTTAGAGCGAGTGGGAACAGAATTAGATATCGCCTCTCAATTAGGAATGATAAGACAACAGCAAGGGTTAGCTACAGACCAGCAAAGTTTAGTAACTAGGATTGAAGGATTGGAGGGGATTAATGGTAGAGATTAATTGGCACAAAGACTATCAAGGTGAATTTATTTGCCCTAAATGCGAACAGAAAAAGCTAGTATTACGTGGCTTTTTCAAAGGAGAAAGACTATTCTACTGTTCTCAATGTCAGTACAAAATATTATCATCAATCAACTTAAATAGGCGTTCTTTCTATTTAGAATCAAGACTGAAAGATGAACATATTGATTGGAATAAAGATTATCAAGGGGAGTTTGTTTGCTCAGAATGTGGCACTTTAGGAATGTCGGTTCGGGGAATCAGTAAATCTAACAAAAAGAGACAATTCTATTGCCACATATGTAAGAAAGTCCAGCAGGAGTCGTGCGACATTAGTATTCAGGCAGTAAACGACCCTATTAATCATGGAGTTACATGGTATACAAACCATCAGATTAAAGACTTTATCTGTCCCCAATGTCAGGCTCAAAATATTTACTTTATTGGAATCGAAGGTAATAAAAAGTATTTTAAATGTAGAAGCTGCCAAGCAAAACAATGCGATTCAATTTGTTTGACAAGGAGAAATTTAAGTCACTACAGTAAGAATTCGCTGACCGTAAAGCGATTCAACTGGTTTGATGACCAATGGGATTTAAGAACACTTAATCCTAATTTCGATGAGCGAGATAAGAATTATTATATAGCCAACTTTAGCAATATTGCTCCAGAGTGGTTTCAGGACGAAGTTAAGAAATATATACACTATTTGTGTAAGACTGACATTTCTTTAGGAACAACTACGGATGCCCTATCTAGCCTCAGATATTTCTCTCGTTACTTAGTTAGAGAACACATATCTACATTTGATGAAATTAATCGCAGCCTGATTCTGGACTACTTAGCTAAAGAACAGAAAGTAACTAAATCGAAATTAGGAGTTTTGAGAAAATTCTTCATCGTAGGCACTATTAAAGGTTGGTTTAATATCGACCAAGATATTATTCGAGATTCGGATTATCCCAAACGAAATCAAAGTAATCCCGACCCAATGTCAGACCTAGTAAGGACACAGATAGAACAAAATTTACATAGACTACCTGACCCTATCGCTCGGATGTGGTTGATTGGTTACTTCTCTGCTATGCGTCCCTCAGAGATAGCCTTGCTCAAACGTGATTGTTTAGTTCAAGAAGGGCAACATTGGAAGTTAGTTTGGCATCGGAAAAAAAACAATGACTATCACGAAATTCCCATTAGTAGAAAAATTGCTGAAGTCGTTCAACAGCAACAAGAATATATCCAACAGCTTTGGGGAGACGAGTGGGATTATTTATTCTGCCACTATCACAATATGTCGAGGATAAATTTATCACATTTCAAATTAGAACCTGTTAAGAAAGTTCTCCCAAGTGATTATAATCACCCTTTATTAATTGGTATTCGCACTCTAATTGAAGCTCTCGATATCCGCGACTCGAATGGTCAACTAGCCAAATTTCAATCTAAACTCCTCAGAACTACTCGTTTAACACAACTATTTGAGCAAGGACACGATTTAGCAGTAGTCAGCGCCTGGGCAGGTCACAAACACTTCGCCATTACTAGCACCCACTATACCGCAGTTAGTTGTGACCTAATGGAAAGGGAAGCAGGACATATTCACCAAGCACTAGTAAATAGCAACGGGCATCGTCTCGCTTATGAATCTTTCCCTAAATCTTTTTGGGATAATACAACCGCCCACAAATTAGAACTATCTGGCACTCATATTAACAGTCCCATCTACGGGTATTGTGGGCTACCCCTCAACCAAGACTGCCATAAGTTTCGAGCCTGTTATACGTGTCAGTGCTTTGTCGCCACTATTGATAAGCTGCCCCAGTACATCAAAACTCGCGACGAACTTCGAGCTAAAGAAGCCAAAGCCACATCTATGGGACAGGATGTACTCGTCGAACAGTTTAGTAAACAGGCCGACCAACTAGACAAAATCATCGCTAGTTTACTTTTTGAGGTAACATGAGCAATACAAATACTAAACAAGCCAGAATTAACCTCCTTAAAGAAGTTCAATCAGCCCGGAAGGAGGATGCAGTGGAGCGAGTTTATAAGGCTATCGAACGCCTTCTGCATATTGATGCCAAAATCAACTTTACTACGGTCGCTAAAGAAGCTAATGTCAGCGTATCCTATCTCTATAAATATCCAGAGATTAAGCAACACATAGCCGAAGTTAGAAATAAACAAAACTCATTCTCCACCTCAACAATTGCCCAGGCTAACTCTTCCTCTACTGCTAAAGTTATCGCCCATCTCAAAGATAAAATTCAGCAAAAAGAGCAAGAAAATAAGGAAATCAAACGTAAAAACGAAGCCCTAGCAGGTCAAGTTTACCGAGTCCATTATTTACAGGAGCAAGTTGAAAGACAACAGCAAATTATTGAAGACCTTCAAGGGAAAGTTAAAGAGCAGCAATTAGCCGCTAAAGTAACACCAATATCGATTAACAGCAATACTACTATTAGCAAACAGATTCAAACTCAACTAGATAGTTTAAGTATTGACTTAAATCCTACCCTAACTAAGTCAATTCAATCTGCTGCCGAAACAACCGTCTTAGATGCAATAGAAGCCCTCAAGGAGCAACTTAATAAAAAAGATATACCCAATCCAGGGGGATGGTTAAATCAAGCAATTAAAGAAGGATGGACTAAACCTGAGCTGATTCCTCAAAAATCATCTAAATCAGAACATCAGGTAGTTAATGCTAGTAATAAACCAACTCAAGAACTACTCAGTATTGATAAATTACAACAACTCAGCAATATATTTAACCTCAAACATGAATGATATTATACCCCCACACAACATCGAAGCAGAAGAAAGTATTTTAGGTGGAATTCTTTTAGATCCATCAGCTATCAGTCGAGTCATAGATTTACTAATTCCAGAAGCTTTTTATATCACTACCCACTCTACTATTTACCGAGCGGCTTTAGAACTTTACCACCAAAATAAACCTACCGATTTAATTAGTTTAAGTACTTACCTATCCGACTTTAAATTACTCAAGCAAGTGGGAGGAAAAGCTAAATTAATACAACTACTAGAGCGGACAGTTTCAGCGGTTAATATCGACCATCTTGCCTATACAGTTATCGATAAATACAAACGGCGTGAATTAATTGCAGCAGGTCATGCTTTAGTACAGCTAGGGCAGGATACTACGGCCGAACTAGAATCTATATTTGACCAATCAGAGCAAAAAGTTTTTAATGTTACTACTAATAAAAAAGACCAGTTTAAACCTAAAACAATTCGTAATTGTCTAGCGACTGTATTTAATAAAATATCCCAAGGAAGTTCGACCGCTTATCCGACGGGATTGGTAGATTTAGATGCTTTGATTGGAGGTTTAGTCAAGCAGGATTTAATAATCATCGCTGCTAGGGCGAGTATGGGTAAAACTTGGTTAGCTTGCCATTTAACTAATCATATTGCTACTACTCAAAATAAGCCTGTAGTTTTCTTTAGTGCGGAGATGTCAAACGAACAATTAACTAAACGGATGTTATCGATGCACTCTGGGATTGATTCCCATCGGTTAATCCACAATCAGGTGTATGAAGATGAATATAATGCCCTGGTGAAAGGTTTGGAGATTTTAGCAAAGATGCCCATTATCATTGACGATACTCCAGCTTCTGCTCTCACTCCCACTAAGGTGCGTTCGGTACTGCGGCAAATACGTCACGAAGGAGGTGAATTAGGATTAATTGTGCTTGATTATATTCAGAAGTTGGGGGATAGGTCAGCGGGAAATAGGGCTCAAGCTGTTGGTCAATTCTCTGGGGCATTTAAAGATATTGCCAAGGAGTTTGATGTACCCTTTGTGGCTTTGGCTCAGATTAATCGTGGGGTAGAAAGTCAAATTAACAAACGTCCTGGAATGGCTGATATTAAGGATTCGGGAGATATTGAACAGGATATGGACTTAGGACTACTGTTATACCGAGATGAATATTACAATCCACATAGCCTAGAGCAAGGGGTGATGGAGGTAATTGTAAGTAAAAATCGAAATGGGAGTGTTGGTACTTGCAAGGTTAACTTTGACCCCAGTGTGGGAAGATTTACTAATCTTGAATACAAAGGTTAAAACTCATTATAGAATACATGCACAATAATAAAACTATCTCTAGGAATGCAATATAGCGATTTTGTATGTGATAATTTGGGGTTTAAATCTGCTGGGTTTGAAGTAGCGATCGCCCTCGATAATAACCCCAAAGTTTTAGAATTATATCAAAACAATTTCCCTGATACGACAGTTTTATGTAAAGATATCGGGAATATTTCCGCAGCAGAAATTAGAGAAATAATTCAAAATAGATATCCAGATTGGGATGGAGAAATAGCCGCAGTGATAGGCGGTCCTCCCTGTCAAGGTTTTTCGGTTGCTGGGAAGCAAAATCTCGATGACGAGCGCAGTCAATTAGTAATCAAATTCATCAATTTAGTCGTCGAGCTAAATCCGACAATGTTCGTGATGGAGAATGTTCCTGCGATCGAGTGGAAGAAATTTTCTGAGATTACTGGAAATGCGATCGCCTTAATCGAAGAACACTATATTCTATCCAAATGGTTGCTCACAGCATCGGATTACGGCGTACCCCAAAAACGTCAAAGGGCTATCTGGGTGGGGTCAAAGTTTGGCGAAGTTGCACCACCATTGGAGAGTAATAAAAAATTTACAGTTGGGGATGCAATTTTTGACCTGAGTCACATTCCGATCAATTCTCAAACCGACACCTGGGAGTTAGAACAAAAAGGCGAATATGCTGAATATTTGGAGCGAATCTTCCCTCACGTCTCAAACTCCCGGAACACTATTAATGGTTTTCAAGCAACGGCACACACACTCCTCACTCAACAGAAATATGATGATACAAAGCCTGGGGAGAAAGAACCGACTACTTGGGCTTATCGTTTGTCAGCCGATGCTTTTTCCCCGACATTGCGTGCTGGGAGTGGAAATAGAACCGCAGCAAGACCGATACATTACGAACATGCGCGGGTTATAACAGTTCGTGAGGCTGCGAGGTTACATAGTTTTCCCGATTGGTTTGATTTTGGGACAAGTAAACTTGCGGCTCATAAGGCGATCGGGAATAGTGTTCCACCGTTGCTTGCTTATGCGATTGCATTTCAAGTTTGGGCATACTTAGAGGAACATCAATGTTTCTCCTATGTCGGCAGGACAGGCTGCGCCAACGGAGACGCTACGCGAACAACAACCATTTTGCGATATCCAGAGATAAATCACTTTGTGCATCCACTGGACTTACAAACCCTTGAAACATCGGTTGATTTGCGAATTTTCGACTTATTAATGTGGCAACAGTTAGGAAAGCAAAACTGCGTTAGTTCTGGTTTACCTGATGGGGACAATCTCAAAGTGGGTAACGAGCGATCGCCCCCACTAACAAATATCTTCACATCCAAATATTCTATGACTTATGATTTTGACGCAGCGTTAAAACCTAGACAGTAGTGTGTCAAAAATTTTCAAGGGAAAGCTGATCGCTTTGTTGAGTTGCGCGATAACTTTATTCAGTTGGGTAGCTTTGCGACATGTACTCACGTTGGCGATGCCCTTGGCAGTCAGTCTCCGTTGGCGAAGCCGCCCTGAAAGGGCTAGGAGACGCTACGCGATCCGTTGATGATATCGCATCCCTTAGTATCTTTCTATCTAACCACCAATTTCCCCTGATTTCCGGCTGCTGCAATTGCACCTGCATTTGCAGTAAAAACCTTGATGCCTGGGACAGTTACAAAGTCACCATCATCGGTAATTATTTGCTTAACTCCTGCTTTATCCATAGCCTCCAGTATCAGGAGATCGTAACCATCGAGCAATTGAGTTTGAAACCTTGTCAGCGCTTTATTACTTGTATCTTCACTAACCATAATATCAGTGCATACCGCAGTCGAAGTTACCTGACCCCAAGCCGCTTGGACTTCCGCAACAACTTTTACTCTCTGTGTTGGGAAATTGTGACGGTATTCTTTAGCTGTTAACGTGGGAGAAAATATTTTTCTTTCTACTTGCTCAATATTATGTGCCAATTCTGCCAGGGAAAGACCGCAGTATAAAAGCAATGAGTTAGCAGAAATAGTTTTTGCTATGTATGAAGGATAATCATTAATTTGATAGGGACGCGAAGATATACTGGCATTAGTGTATGTGTACCAATACCAGGCGTTTGTATCTACTAAAAAAATATCTTCTTTTTTGGGAGCGTCAGACCGAATATCAACAACTTCGGACTGAACTGTATAGTTAAGTGGCATTAAAGGGTATTAGCCTGTTCGCTGATAACTTGGTCTACTCTACTACGAAAATCGGGGTCTGAGTAATACCGCTTTGAATTTTCAATAACTAACTTGAGTATTTGTTTACCAACTTGGTTGAGGTTGGAAACCTTCAAAAGACGGTTGAGTTTTTCTGGCTGGATGTCCCTTAGCAGTTGTCCAATCGCAAAATTGAAGAAGGGAGACGCAAAAATTTCCACTCCAGCAAAGTCTAGTTCAACAACCCGATCTGCTAATAATTCTGGATGAACCAAATCATACACCACTTGACCATCACCGGGTGTAATACAGTTTTTGCCTACTAGGGTTAGGATTTCTTGTTTCATATTCTTTAACCTCTCCCTTAAAACAACAGTCGATCATCGGCTTCAAAATCTAAGGCATAACGCGACTCATCGCACAGGAGTGTAATATTTACGAGTGTTCCTCCAAAAAAAGTTTCTTTCTGAGCGTAAATTTCTTGTTTTTCATCTATTGTCGCACATCCATCATGGCTTAAAATTTGAAGTTTTCCCTTATTTATACGAACAAATTGTTTTAAATAGTCAAGACCGATACCACCTGTGACGTTTCCAGTTCTAGTAGTTGTCCCTGGTTGAAAAGCCCACTCCAATGCTCGATCTGCTGGTAAGCTAAAGTTTTTCTGAAAATTACGGACATTGTGAGGTATTCCAACTCCAAAGTCAACAACACTAAGTTTGAGTTCCCCTAGCTTGGGATAGTGCTGTCCGCAGCTAAATACTCCAATATCAGTCTGTCCATGCTCAAATGCATTCGCATAAATTTCCAAAGTAGCCCCGACAATCACCCCTCGCAATAAATCACTAATGTTTACCCAACCTCTACCAAGCCACTGTTCAGCTAGGTAATAAACCAAATCATCTCGATTTTGACATCGATCTTCTCTATAGGGTATTGAATTTCCTTGCCACGGTTCCTCATCACCTTTAAATGCGTGCATAAAACCATTTTGCTTGAGGTTCATGCTGACATGATTTTTCACGGTTTCCCAGTTAAAGATAACTTTACCGTCCCGTGACTCAATCAGCCGAGCTAAACCACCTAAAAAGGCAACGGCGTTTTGTTGTAGAAAGTGACATTTGGAAAAATCAAAAATTACTTCTTTTGCATCTTCCTGGACTTGCTGCCATAGTTGGAATAGGCATTCTAAGTCTTTCGACTTGTCATTGATAGTAGGAACTTTCAGGATGATGTTCACAAGGCTGATTTATAGGTAAAAGATTAACAAACTGTGATATTACCCAACATTAGACTCATCTGGCACAAACAATATAAGCGAGCTTATACTCGTAGAAAACTACCAACAAGCGCCAAAACTGCCAACTGGCAATAAAATCATGCCACGCATCTTTGATAACATCGACTTACAACTGCTCCCAATTTTACGCGATACTCTGAAAATCTCCTATCGGGCTGATTTTTGCGTGGGTTATTTTAATCTTAGAGGCTGGCGAAAGCTTGATGATTTAATTGAACAGTACGTTGGTGCAGAAACTTCTTGTTGCCGTTTGTTGGTAGGAATGCAGAGTTTACCCAGCGATGAAGTGCATACTGCATTTACCCTTGCTGCTGGTGAGGGTCGGCTCGATAATAGCACCATTATTCGTCTGAAAAAAAAGATCGCGATGGAATTTCGCCAACAGCTAATTATTGGTGCGCCAACAAATGATGACGAAGCGGGGTTACGGCGGTTAAGTCGTCAACTCAAGACGAACAAATTAGTTATTAAACTTTTTTTAGCTCATCCCCTCCATGCTAAGTTATATCTTGTTCATCGTCATGACCCCAATAGTCCCATAGTTGGATTTTTAGGTAGTAGTAATTTGACTTTGGCAGGACTAAGAAAACAAGGGGAATTAAATGTTGATATTTTAGACCATGATGCTACGAATAAATTACAAAAGTGGTTTGATGATAGATGGAAAGATTATGGCTGTATTGATATTTCTAAAGAGTTAGCAGAGATAATTGATAATAGTTGGGCAAGGGAAGAATTAATTTCGCCCTACCATATTTACTTAAAGATTGCTTACCATTTATCCCATGAAGCGATCGCCGGACTTTCAGAGTTCCGAATTCCCCGTGAATTTAACAATTTATTTGATTTTCAAAAAGCAGCGGTACAACTCGCCGCGCGTCATGTAACTCGGCGTGGTGGGGTTATTATCGGGGATGTAGTCGGGCTAGGAAAAACCTTAGTGGGAACGGCTTTAGCGAAAATATTACAAGAAGATTGTTTACTCGAAACCTTAATTATTTGCCCGAAAAACCTAACTTCAATGTGGCAGGAATATGTCGATAAGTATCGACTCTATGCCAAAGTTATGTCGATTAGTAAAGTACAAAATTTGTTACCGGAATTACGTCGCTATCGGGTTGTACTAATTGATGAAAGTCATAATTTACGCAATCGAGATGGTAAAAGATATCGGGCGATCGCAGAATATATTACAGCGAATGAAAGTAAATGTATTTTACTTTCGGCAACACCATATAATAAAACTTATCTTGACCTTTCTGCCCAATTAAGGTTATTTGTTCCCGAAGATGAAGATTTAGGATTTAGACCGGAAGCTTTAATTAATGAATTGGGTGGTGGTTCGTTAGGAGAATTGGAATTTATTCGGAAGCATCAATGTTCTGTTAAATCTCTGGCTGCGTTTGAGAAAAGTGAACATACTGATGATTGGCGAGAGTTAATGAAACGGTATATGATACGACGAACTCGTTCGTTTATTAAAGATAATTACGCTCAAACGGATGAAAGCGGACGGAAATATTTAGAGTTTATCGATGGGGGCCGTTCCTATTTCCCCAACCGTTTACCATGCACGATAAAGTTTAATTTAGATACTGCGAATGACTCATATTCTTGCCTTTATTCGGAACCTGTAGTTGAAGTAATTAATCAATTAAATCTACCGCGTTATGGATTGGGAAATTATGTAGCGAGAAAGCCCAAACAAGCACCAACAGAAGCTGAACAACGACAAATTAGTGGTTTATTTCGGGGTGGACGTAGGTTAATGGGATTTTCCCGCACAAATTTATTTAAACGTTTGGAAAGTAGTGGTTTTGCTTTTATTCAATCAATTGAACGTCATGTTTTACGAAATTTTATTTATTTATATGCTTTAGAACAAGGATTTGATATTCCGATTGGAACTCAATATGCGGAATTATTAGATACAAGAAATAATGATGAGGATGCTGATTCAGTTACAGCGAGTTTATTTGATGTAGAAACTGAAGATGAGGCTGAAACTGATTTAGAAGAAGATAAAGAAGAAGTCGATAAATTAACGGAAAAAGCTTTTCGTAAACAAGCAGAGTTGATTTACCAAGAATATAATACCCGATATCAACGTCGTTTTAAGTGGTTGCGTGCGAGTTTATTTGATATTAAAAAGCTGAAAAAAGATTTATTAGATGATGCAACAGCTTTAATTTATGTGCTGCAAGATATTGGTCAATGGAAACCGAGTCAGGATGAAAAATTGATAGCTTTGGTAAATTTATTACAGAAAATACACCCTAATGAAAAGATACTAATTTTTACACAATTTGCTGATTCTGTGCGTTATATAGCAGATAATTTACAAACAAATAATATTGCCAATATAGCAGGAGTAACGGGACAATCAAAAGACCCTACGGAACTGACGGGAAGGTTTAGCCCTGTTAGTAATGGTAAGCAGAACCAGGTTTTAAAAAATCACGAATTACGTGTTTTAGTCGCTACCGATATTTTAAGTGAAGGCCATAATTTACAGGATTGCGCGATTATTATTAATTGGGATTTACCTTGGGCAATTATTCGCTTAATTCAAAGGGCTGGACGGGTTGATAGAATCGGACAAAATGCGGAGAAAATCATTTGTTATTCGTTTCTTCCTGCGGAGGGTGTGGAACGTATTATTAATTTACGGGGAAGGCTTAAGCAACGATTACAGGAAAATGCGGAGGTAGTGGGAACTGATGAGGCATTTTTTGAGGATGATGACGCACAGGTAATTCTCGATTTATATAATGAGAAATCGGGTATTTTAGATGGGGAAGAGGATACAGAAGTTGATTTGACATCGGAAGCTTTTCAAATTTGGAAAAAAGCAACAGATGTAAATTCAGGATTGAAAAAAGCTATTGAAGAAATGCCAAATGTAGTTTATTCAACTCGTTCTCATACTCCTCAACCAGTGCAGCCAGAGGGAGTATTAATGTATATGAAAACGACTGAAGGTAATGATTCTTTAATTTATGTTGACAGTGATGGTAATAGTGTTTCTCAGTCACTATTAGCTATTTTGAAAATGGCAGCTTGTGATGAATCGATACCAGCAATAGCTAAACATAAACAGCATCATAATTTAGTTAAAAAAGGTGCGGAATTGCTAGCTGAAGAAGAAAAAAATATGGGTGGTCAATTAGGCAGACCATCGGGTGCAAGATTCCGCAGTTACGAACGATTGAAAAGCTATGTGCAGGAAATGAAGGGAACTTTATTTGTGACTGAGGAGTTATTAAAAGCGATAGATGATATTTATCGTTATCCCTTAAGACAGTCTGCTATTGATACTTTAAATCGGCAATTAAGAAGTGGTATTAGTAGTCAGCAACTTGCGGAATTAGTAGTAGCTTTGCGGCGAGATGATAGACTTTGTATTGTCAGCGAAGAAATCGAGAAACGCGAACCTCAAATTATTTGTTCTTTAGGATTATTTGAGGAAAAGTAATCTATTAATACTGGAGTTTTGATATATGAAATTAGCAGAATTACTAAAGCAAGTGATTGATGACCTAGCGCGACCGCATCGTATCAATATCTAGCCGCGATTAGGTTATTTTTTTGTATCATTTATATATACTTAAGACAAAAAGTATAAAAAATACGAGATAACTGCTAGTAAACAGTATATCGTTAATCAGGTTCTCAGAAAGGGCATCTATGAAGCCAAAAGCTTGTAGAACAGGATTTTTGGAGTATAGGCTGTTTTATGGTTATTCGCTCAATTCAAAAATATTCTTAAATTTTTCCGGTTATCTAAGAAAAATAACGTAAAACAAGACCCTAAAAATTCAGTTTTTATACTGATGGAATAATAAGGTGTAAAGTTTTACAAAAGAGATACAGGGGCTGCGACAATGGTTATCCGCAGCCACACAGGTTTTATATATACATTGGTTTTTCAATGCATCTATATTTCCACTTCTTCTGCTGCTTTAAGGCAGTAGAAAATTTTTATTTGGGTTATTAAGCACTTTATTTATACAAAAAATATATCATGGCACTCAATTTCCAACGCACGCGGGATTTATTACGTGACTTTCAATTCGAGGATTTGTTTATCGAGGAGTTAGGTTGGTCACAACCAACACGTAAAAAATCTACCCCGTTGGAAGTTGAGGAGAAAGCTTACGAGTATAAATGCATCGCCGAGGTGTCGGGTGTAGCTGTGTTTGAAGTCACAGCTACAGATGGTACTATTCCCCAAACGAAAGTTCGTACTGCGATTCATCAAGAGATTACGAAGTTAAAAGCTGAAAATCTACTGATTTTTATTGATGAAACACGCACTCGTAGTCTTTGGTATTGGGTAAAGCGAGAAGGTAATAAAGAATTTATTCGTGACCATTTATATGTAAAAGGTCAACCTGGTGATTTATTTTTAAGTAAGTTGGGTTCTTTAGTAATTGATATTACTGAATATGAAGATAATAGTCTATCAGTAGTACAAATTGCTCAGAGATTGCAAAAAGCTTTTGACATTGAGCGAGTTACAAAGCAGTTTTATAAGGATTTTCAAGAAGAACACAAGCGATTTTTGGGCTATGTGAAAGGGATTAATAACGAAAGTGACAGACGCTGGTATACTTCTGTTATTCTCAATCGTTTGATGTTTGTTTACTTTCTTCAACGTAAGGGTTTTATTGATAAGTGTAATGAAAATCCTAATGGAGATTCTGAATATCTCCAAAATAAATTAGCTGCAAGTAAGCAGCGTGGTGAAAATTTATTTTATAGTGAATTCCTCAAGGTTTTATTTTTTGATACTTTTGCAAAGCCAGAAATAGACCGTGACTCTTCTGTGAAAAGGTTGGTAGGAAATGTTAAGTATCTCAATGGTGGTTTGTTTTTAAAACATAGAATTGAGCAAGAATATAAGATTTCAATTGCTGATGAGGCTTTTGAAAAACTTTTAGAATTATTTGCGAACTATTCTTGGAACTTGGATGACACACCGGAAGGTAAAGACGATGAAATAAATCCGGATGTCTTAGGGTATATTTTTGAAAAATACATTAACCAAAAGGCTTTTGGTGCTTATTATACTCGTCCACAAATTACTGAATATCTTTGCGATCGCACTATTCATAAGTTGATTTTAGACCGTGTAAATGAGGCAATTTCTGATAAGCATAAACAGTTTGAGGATATTAATCAACTACTTCTGAATAAAGAACCGAATATTTATCGTTTATTATTTAAAAATGTTCTGCCTAATTTATCGATTCTCGACCCTGCCTGTGGATCGGGTGCATTTTTGATTGCGGCAATGAAGACTTTAATTCAAGTTTATAGCGCTGCAATTGGTTCGATTAAATTAATCGGTGATGCGAATTTAAAAGATGAGTTAAAAGAGCTAGAAAATATTCATAAATCCCTACCTTACTATATTAAAAAGCGAATTGTTACAGATAATCTCTATGGTGTTGACATCATGGAGGAAGCAACGGAAATTGCTAAGTTACGTCTTTTCTTAGCGTTGGTTTCTTCGGCTCATGATGTGAATGAATTGGAACCGTTGCCAAATATTGATTTTAATATTATGGCTGGTAATTCTCTAATCGGATTGATTGGAGTTAATGCAGAAAGTTTTGACAAAGTTAAGTTAACTGCTAAAGCTAAAGCACGAGGATATAAGCAAGAAAATCCCGATTTGCAATTAAGTTTATTTCAACCTAGTTCATATTATACATATCAAGCTATTTTGGATGAAAAGAATAAGTCAATTGCAATGTATAAGGAACATGCTTTTATTTATGGAAAAGAGAATTTTGCTAGTTTAGATGATGGAACACATCAAGACCAAAGGCTGTTAAATTTGCGTGCATCTATTGACATTCTCAATAAAAAATCGCAAGATAAGCTCAATACTTTGTTATTAGATGAATTTAGCAAAAAGCTCAAAATTAAATATGAAGAAGTTCAATTAACTGGTAAAGCGATAAAACGCGATTTGACTGTTGATGATATTGCTGCTTTAAAGCCTTTTCACTGGGGTTATCATTTTGATAAGGTTTTAGAAAGGGGTGGGTTTGACGCGATTATAACTAATCCACCTTGGGAAATCTTTAAACCGCAGGCAAAAGAGTTTTTCGTGCAACATAATGATTTAGTGACGAAAAATAAGATGGATATTCATACTTTTGAAGAAGAGCAAGAGAAGCTTTTAGAAAACAGAGAAATTGCTGTGGCTTGGCAAGAATATCAAAGTCAGTATCCTCATCTCTGTAACTATTATCGTCTGGCGGAAAATTATAAAAACCAAGTTCCTATCGTTAATGGTAAAAAAGTAGGTACTGATATTAATTTATATAAACTTTTTTTGGAGCAGTCCTTCAACCTATTACGCCAAAATGGTGAGTGTGGAATTGTTATTCCTAGTGGAATTTACACTGATTTAGGTGCTAAAAAATTGCGAGAAATGTTGTTTAATCAAACAAATATCACAGGGTTATTTTGCTTTGAAAATCGGAAGACAATTTTTGAAGAAGTTGATAGTCGTTTTAAATTCGTTGTCCTGACCTTTGTAAAATGTGGGAAAACAACAGCATTCCCATCTGCTTTTATGCGTCATGATGTGCAGGAACTTCAAAGATTTCCTAGTGATGAGAGTTTATCTATAAATGTTGATTTAGTGAGTAAGTTTTCTCCTGATTCTTTATCTATTATGGAATTTAAGAATAAGGAAGATGTAAAAATTACTGCAAAGTTACTTAATTTCCCTTTACTAAATAATTCTAACTTTGGTTGGGGACTTGAGCTTTACGGTGAAGAACTTCATATGACTCGCTCAAAAAAATATTTTAAGCAGTCTCCAACGAATTATCCTCTTTATGAAGGAGGAATGATTTGGCATTTTCAAAATGGCTACGATAAACCTCGTTACTGGATAAAAGAGTCTGATTTACGAGAAATATTTTTGCAAAAACGTGTTAAAAGAATTGGATTTACAGATAAATTACCTGAAGATTTAAAAAATGATTATGAGGTTTATAGGTTAGCAATACGTAAAATAGCTTCTAATACCAACGAAAGAACATTGATATCTTCTGTAATACCAGCTTACTCTCTTGCTGGTAACTCACTTACAGTTAATTTTCCTTTCCATAACAGCATAGATAAATATAACGAGTTAAGAATTTCAACTTCGGAATTACTAGTTCTTTCTTCGTTACTAAATAGCTTCGTAGTTGACTATACTCTCCGCTCACGTATGACTACGAATCTTAATTCTTTTTATCTTTACCAATTACCTATTCCTCGATTACATTTTACTGATCGCGCCTTCTCCGACATCGTACAACGTGCAGCCAAACTCATCTGTACAACCCCAGAATTTGACGAATTAGCACAAGAAGTTGGACTCGGTTCCTATACAAATGGTGTCACCGACGAGAGCGAAAGAGCAAAACTGCGTGCTGAACTCGATGGAATCATAGCTCACCTCTATGGTTTAACCGAAGAAGAGTTTGCATATATCCTCACCACATTCCCCATTGTTAAAGAACAAGTCAAACAGGATGCATTAGAAGCATATCGGGACTTTGCACCCATGTCTGGTGACGCAGAAATTGTCGAACTCATTACCACTCAAGACGAAAGCTCCACATTAGAATTCAAATCAACAGCTCGTTGGGATGTCGATAAAAACCAAAAAAACCCTGTCATGGAAGAAGTAATTCTCAAAACGGTTGCTTCCTTTCTCAACACCAAACAAGGTGGAACATTATTGGTAGGTGTCACTGATGACAAAGAAATCATCGGACTCGACTTAGATTATCAAACCTTCAGCAAACCTAATAAACGCGACGCATATCAGCTATTTCTCATCAACGATTTACTGCTACGGGAACTAGGAAAAGATTTGGCAACATTAATTGATATCACCTTGCATGAAGTCGAACGTAGAGATGTATGTCGCATCACTGTAAAACCTTCACCACGTCCAGTATTCATCCAAGTAAAAGTAAAAGGTCAGAAAAAACAACAGTGTTTATTTGTGCGGAGTGGAAATTTAACCAGCAAATTAGCAACAGACGAAGAGATTGAAAAGTATTGTAAGTCTCGCTGGTAAGGGACAAAAATAAAATATCACCCCATGAAATTAACCTCTCCCTAGTTTTACGCAAGTTCAAGGCAGGGAAAGACGACTAGTACTATTTATTTCTTGGTGTTCTCTTATTGCAAAATAATACCCAGGTTTTTTGGTAATTATCAAAACTAGAATACTCTTATTTACGTATTTATATTGAGAAAAAAGCGATTTTTTATTTACTACTAGAGAAAACAAATATACATTAATCACAGCTAACTCAAACTGATCGCATAAAGTGATTGCCTTCATGTATTACTTAAAGTGACTCCGTTACAGAACGCTTCCCGCAAGATCGAAGTATCACGTGCAAGCGTTTAGTGGCGGAAAACACAAAAATTTATCTTGAAATAGCCAGAATCTATGCAGCACAAAATTTTCAGCACATTATCCGAAAAGAGAATTTCGTTCTAAAAAACCTGGTTTTTCATTCAAACCCCAAATTCTCCATTGCTTTCCACAAATTGTGCCGTCGCTGGTGTTGAACTTTCCATTAGGACAACAACTTCTGATAGTTTTGCGGTGCTAAGGCATCATGTAAAAATAAGTTGTACAAAATTTATTGGGGATAGCTTGCTAAATATGAGACATCCATTCCGCATTTGTGCTGTAATCGCTATCTTGGTAAGCGACCGCGTTAGCATAACCCGCATTTCTCACAAGTATTGCGGTCAAATATCTTATAACCTTTCTCCAGAGATTGTTTAAAGCTTGTCTGAGATTTAGACTTGATGCTTATATCTGCTTGAGGTGATCGCTTGCTTCCGCAACTTTCAAAAGATGACTCAACCTCTATACCCAGGTGGTTTAATTTACCAGTTGCAGCAGGATTTAAAACAACACTAACTACAGTAGTGTGTCAAAAATCTTCAACGAAAAACCGATCGCTTGGTTCTGTTGTGCGATAACTTTGTTAAGTACGTTGGTGGAGAAACTTCTTGTTGTCGTTTGTTGGTAGGAATGCAGAACTTACCGAGTGATAAGGTGCATACCGCGTTTACCCTTCGCGCTGGTGAGGGTAAGGCTTGATTATATTACTATTATTCGTCTGAATATAGTTGTGCTAGGTATATAGTCTCCCTGGACACCACGTTCCATATTTTATGTACTTAAAAATAAACTAACTTTTACTAACGACCACCGTTATTAAAAAATAAAGGCTTATCTTTTAATAACGATGTCATTCCTAACAGTAACATTGGGAGCAAACATTGCTTGAAACTTTTCAGCAACTACTGTTTCACGGCGGTAAATTTGTATTATTGGAGATGGCAAGTCAAAAATGCTTGGTAGTAGAGCGTCTTCAGCTCCTTTGAGGATAAATTGTCTTTGGTAGGGAGATTGGCTAAGTCGGTATAAAAGCCGATCCGAACCATAGCGGATAAGGAGGTAATTGAAATCTTCTCCTCGCTGTTTTGACAGTTGAAGGTGATTTTAAATACTCGTATACTTAAAAAACAGTCACCGCATCGGAATGCATGAATTTTTACCACCAAAAAGGCTCAAAGTAAACACCCTAGCAGAAAGCTGCTTGTTATCCACAGTTACAAGTATGCCCCTTGTAAATCACAGCAAAATCGCATTGCTTTCCCAAAACAGAGCATAGGAGTAACGAACGAAAAGATGAGCCTTTCAAGAAAAATAGAGCATAGGAGTAAAGTGACCAAGAATTAGGGCTTTCAGAGAAAGTAGAGCAGAGGAGTAAAGGAGGACTAATTCGCTTCTAGTTTAATTTTTGGGGTAACATTGGGGTAGGCTATTTTTGTAAAGCGTGAAAATACTGAAAAAAGGTGGTTTTTGGAGGACTGAAAATCCTCGTGTCACGAGTTCAAGTCTCGTTCCTGGCATTATCACCAAAACCCCTGAAGCATATAGCTTTCAGGGGTTTCTTATTTGACCCAAAACCCTATTTCAGCCATTTGCGGAGGTTTTAATCTCGTGTAGATCGATTCCACGTTGGACATGTTTGGGCATGTTTAGAAAAATTTTGGGGGTAAATTGGGGGTAAATTTGAGCCTGCTAATCCGATGCCGAACCAACCCCCCAAATCCAAATCCTCGAAAGGAACCGTCCAAATCAAAATCTCGAACGACCGCCTACAACTTGTCTTCCGCTTTGTAGGGAAACGTTATTACCTTTCAACGGGGTTTACCGATACTGTCACGAACCGCAAGGTGGCCCAAATGAAGGCTAGGCAAATAGAGTTGGATATTTTATCGGGAAATTTCGACCAAACTTTAGCCAAATACAAGCCAGAATCCTTACAGGCTAAGGTTACACCATCAATTACACCAATTGTGCCTGCATCCCTAGTGAATTTGTGGGACAGTTATGTCGAATTTAAGCGTAGTAGTTTATCCCCCAGCACCAAGGCTTACAGGACATTAAGAGAATCTCTCGCTGTATCGATATCGAACTCCCAGTTAAATCGGTTGCCGATGCTCTAGCCATACGGGATTGGTTGATTACCAATAAAACTCCCAATTCTTGCAAACGGATTTTGACGCAAATTTCCGCTTGCTGTGATTGGGCTGTTAAATCTCAGTTAATTGAGAAGAACCCATTCGAGGATATGGCAGGTGATATTAAGATTCCCAAGGGTGAGAAGGAGGAGACGGATATTAATGCATTTACCCAGGAAGAGCGCGATCGCATCATCCTAGCATTCAAGCAAAACCGTCACTACAAATACTACGCACCATTGATTGAATTCCTGTTTATGACAGGTTGTAGACCATCCGAAGCTGTTGCTTTGCAGTGGAAGCATATTTCTAAGGACTTTCGTTCAATCCGGTTCGAGCAAGCGGTGGTGGTATCAGGTCAGGGTTGGTATGTAAAAGGGGTTTGAAGACTCAGAAGAAGCGCAATTTTCCCATCAATCCCCGTCTGGCAGAACTCTTGAAATCGATGAAACCTGCTGCTGTTGAGGATGAGGCAAAAGTGTTTCCCTCCAAGGAAAAGAAGTGGATTGATATCCACAACTTTACCAACCGGGGCTGGAAAGTAACTTTAGAAAAGTTAGATGGAATTGAATACCGCAAGCTTTATCAGACAAGGCATACGTTTATTACCCTGGCTTTGAGAAATGGGATGGATGTGAAGGATGTGGCGAAGTTGGTGGGGAATTCACCAGAGGTAATTTATCGGCATTATGTGGGGTACAGCCGGGAAATTGTTGTGCCAGATTTTTGAATTGATGACAGTCAGAGCGATCGCATGGCATCGCATAAATAATTATCAAATGCGATCGCATAAAAACTACAAAACAATCAATTAGATCAATTTGCACTAACGTAAGAAGCTAATCTAGTTCAAACCTTACCTCAACTTCTCACCTACTTAATTGAAACAAAACTGTACCCGTGGTAACTCGATAAAATCCTCAGCTAATACACCTATTTCAGCCGCAAACTTATACGCTACAAAGAATTCTAACAACGACCGATGTGGCGGAGTATAATCCCCATCAGTGGCAAAACTCCAAACCCAACAGAGCCTTTGACTAACCAATGTTTAGTCACCATTAAAAATGATAGAGTACAAGCGTCGAGGTAGATTTTAGACTTTTTCCATCTTTTGCGGTATTATTTCGACTGCTAACTCACTACTGCCTTTACATACTAGGTTCTAATTCGATTGTTGCGTTTTTGATTACTCGTCAAATTAGCATGATACGTATCAATCGCCCGATGGTGAGCAATTGGATCGTGACGATTATGCAACCAATCCTGAATCAACTCAAGATTGTAAAGAATACAGCGACTATTGATTCGTACCCAATGGGTTCCCTCGATCTATGTTCCACTCAATCGATATTTCTTGAGCGTAGCATGGCTGAGATTTAGACTCTTGGAAGCCAGATGTTTACTTGCAAACTGAAACTATATATGACAAAAATGGAAGCAACACATTAGACCGAAACAGCAGACAATCATTTACGTAGTTATATTGAAAATTCATCACCGAGTAACTGTATAAAATGTTTTAAATTCGAGAAAAATAAATATATTTTCTGCATCTATCCAATGGAATAATCCTAAATTTGTGATAAATTTTTATTCCTTTTGGATGATTTGTTTTGAATCGAATGCATTCAAGATTTGGAAATAAGTATCAAGCGCGACCAAGAAAATTACTCAAAATCTTTTGTTTTGTTTGAATCCAGGGATGCATTAGTGTGCTCACACGCAACTACAGCACGGAAAAGATTTCCTGAAAATTGAGTTCGTTGTGTGGTGAGGCAAATAATGATGAATCGAATAAATCTTCCCTCGATGACTTTTTGGATAAATTGTTGGTGCTTCGTTCTCAAAGCGAGGTTGGTGAGTGGAACTGTCGTTTAATCACCTCAGATGGCAACCCAGAGAATCGGAATTACAAATCTCTAGCTATATACTTGCACGGTACTTGGTCATTGGTTTCTCGTTACTTCAAAAATGAACTGCCCTACAGCCAAAAAATGATTCGACAGCAAATCGAGAAAGCTGGTGGAAAAACCTATAGCAAGCAGAAATTTCATTGCGACAGGGATTCTTCGATTACCTACCAACGCTGGAAAGTGAATATTAAGGCTGACATGAATGGTGAGATTGTGATGCCGAAAGCACCAGAGATGGTGGCTCGTAGTTGTGTAGAAATTCCCATCGAGTTTTTGGGGGAGCGGTTAAGTAGTTTTGAAGGGAGTTTTGAGCAGAATTTAGGCGATGGGGATGATGGTTGAAACAAGGTTACTTTTTCTAGTGTGATAAGTGTGAGCTAGTTTTCAACCTTCATAGTAACAGCTAGAATATAAGCTATACAAGCGTTTTCTGCTGTATCAGCCATCAGTTACTTGTAAAGAAAGCAAAAAATAATATTTTCTAGCGAATCAAACACAAAGCCAAGCTGAGAATACTTACAATTGCTCGGACGAAGATTTTTTATGTTAATTTTGGAGATGTAGAGATGCTTTTTGTCATCCCTAATTAGCTTTTAAATTCGGAGTGAGCAATGCTTCAAAGCTACGAAGCCATTATTGAAAATGGTCAAGTTAGATGGCTAACAGATGCACCAAAAATATCCAACGCTCGCGTAATTGTAACGATTCTTTCGGATATTACGGCACAACCATCTCGAAGAGAAGCCGCACGTAGCGCGTCTACACGACGAACTCCTGCTAGTGCGATTGCTGGTAAAGGTAAAACGTTGGGCGATTTGGTCAGTCCCATGATTGAGGAACAGGATTGGGAATGTCTCAAATAATCGTTCTCGATACCCATATTTGGATATGGTTTATTAATCAAGAGTTTGAGCGATTTCCATCTCATTGGCGAGAAATTATTGAAACTGCTGAGGTTGTTGGAATTTCACCCGTATCCTGCTATGAGGTAGCTTTAGCACAACAACGGGGACGGTTGGAATTACCCTGCGTTGTCGAATCTTGGCTTCACGATGCTTTGGAACCATCTGGTATTACATTGCTTCAGATAACTGCTGAAATTGCGTACAAAGCTGTCGTTTTATCTCCTGTTCACAAAGGCCCTTTTGACCGCTTGATTATCGCTACAACACTTATTTATCAAGCGAAGTTGGCAAGTATAGACGGTTTGTTTTCGCAATATTCGGAACTTGATGCGTATTTAATGAGGTAAATTTTGGCAATACTAGGCTTAACATTCTTTAGAGTAGTGTAGTGACAACTCCACACACTGACATCCTACGGGGTACAGTGTGGGCAACTTAGCGAAATTAAGGAGCCTAATGTCAGCATCTTTGACACCAAGCTTTGGTGTCGCAGCAACAATCCCACCTTTTGCAGAAGCAGCTTCTGCTGCTTTGTGTGAACGGTTCCAAACCGTAACAGCATAACCTGCTTTTAAGAGAGCTTTGGAAACACACAAAAAATATTAGTTCGCGCAAGTACAATCATTTCCAATGCAATTGCTCTCCAAGAATGCGCTGTTGCAGGAATGGGTTTGGCTTTACTTCCCCACTGGTTAATTGATGAAGATATAAACACAGGCAGGCTAGTTAACCTATTCCCAGATTGTGAAGTCACAGCTACAGATTTCAACACCGCAGCTTGGCTTGTTTATCCTTCCCGCGTTTACATTCCTCTCAAGGTTCGGGTATTTGCTGACGAACTCAAGAGGTATATTTCAACTTAATCGAATAAGGATTGTACTAACAATTTTGAAATTCACAAATATTTTGTTGCCAAAAAATAATCGGGCATTTTTTACTTTTAATTATGATTTCAATAGTATTCACAGTAACTAACTAAAATAACAGCGGAAAACGTTGTGCCAATCAACATTCCATCCGTTACTAGTCCATCTATTTTTAGATAATTAAGTTACTATACTGTAATCCTTGAAATAAAGGGAAATAGACAACATTCCTATGTAGACTACAGAGACGAGGTTGTGTTTATTGACCTAAAAATATAGTAATAGCTTGTAGCCAATGGATACAAAATACACATATATTTGTATTATTAAGTATTAATACATAAACCGTGTGCTTAGATTTTGACAACAATAAAAAATTATTTTTTCGTATAAAAATATCAGAAAAATATCCGACAATTGGATGATTAAAATTCCATCGATTTAGGATTATTAGTAGGTATAGAAAATTTTGTTGTGATTTCTATGCTCTTGAAACCAACCCACAATAAAGACTCGCATCAAGGAAATTATGCTCGTTTATCAGGCTTAATGTTGACTGCTACTACTACAACAGTTTTAGATATAGTCATTAATCCAAGTTTGATTGGAATTACGACGTTGACTGTTTCCACATTAGGAATGGGTGCAATCTTCTTTCGACGCGAGTTGGAAGGTTTGTTCAAAATCATCACAAAATTTTCCCGCATTTACAAAATCACCTCGTCTGCTTTAATTATTTGGGGTGCATTTCTACTATTAGATGCCTTATCAACTCCGACACAAGCGCAATTTTTCCAAAGTGCCGAAACTTGGATGACTGGGCAATTTACAGGTGCAGACGAAGCAATTATCTTATCGTTTAACGTACTGCGAGGATTATTCATACTGTATCTGGGAATCTCTTTAGTACGGGTCGTTCAAGCTGCAAGACAAGATGAAGATTGGCAAAATTTAGCCCGAACACCAATGATTATTTTGATTGCGGTGACGATGGGTGATATTCTGGCAAATTTAATTATTGGTGGAGGTGCTGGAACTACAAGAGGAGGTTAAGTCATCGAGGACAAATCAAAATACCGTAAAGTTAACAGTACCCTTGGAAAACAACCCAACATCGGACCATTCCCTGCTGACCAATTAATTCCTTGGGCAATAATTTGCGGATTATCTTACTACTTGGCACATGGTTTATTGAGGCTAAATTGGGTTTGGACTTGTGCTGTAGCAGCTTGGGGAATAGCAACTTGGTGGATTCTTACTGCCAATGGTGCTTGGCGGATTTTATCCAAATTTGTTGCAACTCCTAGATGGACAAGGGTGCGTTGCTTATACCAGCCAATAGTGGATTCAACCATTACTAATTCAAAGCCAGGTAAGAAAATTAGAAAATAGTTAGGTTGTGATGTGAGTATCAAATCTAAAGTTGGTAAACGTATTGTAGAAAATGGAGAGCACCGGTGGCTGGGTGGATAAAGAACGACAACTTCGCTATTTGTGGGAGGTTTTATCTAAAGAGAGGGTTTACGACACCGAGATTTACTGTCAGTTGATGCGAGCTTCGGAAACGTTGGTGAAAACTAACATGCAACGTTTAACAAAACAAGCTAATACATCAGCAGCTCAAGCACAAGACAAAAACTCGATTGACGTAAAATCTCTACTCAATATCAAAAAATCTGTTGCGGCTCAAGAAGAACTTTATGAAGGTGCTGTTCCCATACATCTAGCGACAGTATTTTTGGTATATCGTAAAACCCGCGAACAGTTAGACGAAGCTTGTCGTTATTTACAATCGTGCTTTCTCCGTCTAGCCTGGGTTGTCAGAGAAACCGAATATCCCTGGCGAATCTGGTTGCAAACTTTGCCTATTGTTTGGGAACGCTTGATGACCGCACCTTTTAATCGAAGGTTAGTTTATTTAAGTAGCGAAGTACCGGGATTAATGCCACTAGTACGAACCAAAGCCGGGGATAATTGCGGTTTTGAATTAATTGCAGAAGAAGGAGGTACACCCGTATTCCTAGATTTGTACAACCAGCATAAGAATCTAGGGTTATTTGCCACAACTCGTGCAGGTAAAAGTGTTTTAGCTTCTGGAATCCTCACCCAAGCATTGGCACACGGAATGCCAGTAGTGGTAATGGATTATCCCAAACCAGATGGAACTAGCACTTTTACTGACTACACCCGATTTATGGGTAAGGATGGTGCATATTTCGACATTGGTAAAGAGTTGAGTAATTTGTTCGAGTTACCAAATTTACGCTCTTTACCACCAAAATTGCAGCAAGAAAGATTTGAAGATTACAAGGATTTTTTGGCTACCGCAATACTGGCAATGGTTGCGGGGAATCGTCGAGGCTCTGGCAGTGCGGAGTCCCAAGTACTTACAGATACAGTGCGGTCGATTATTGCTTTAGCTTTGAAAGCATTTTTTGGGGATGACTTAATACGCGATCGCTATTCTGCTGCTTATACTAATGGCTTTGGTTCGGACGAATGGCAGTTAATGCCTACACTGCATGACTTTCTGAGCTTTTGCTCCCACGAACGATTGCGCTTAGATTCGCTAACTGGTGACACCAAAGCTGCTTTAGAAACTATACGGTTAAGGTTAAGATTCTGGCTTTCCAGTCGTCTAGGACAAGCGTTAGCACAACCTTCTACCTTCCGCAGTGATGCCCGACTTTTAATCTTTGCATTGCGAAACCTTTCCAATGATGAAGATGCGGCAATCTTGAGTTTGAGTGCTTACAGTGCGGCATTACGTCGAGCATTGGCTGCTCCTGCGAGCATATTTTTCATCGATGAAAGCCCAATTTTATTTGAATTTGATGCGATTGCAGCTTTAGTGGGTAGACTTTGCGCCAATGGAGCAAAAGCAGGAATCAGGGTAATTTTATCTGCCCAAGACCCGGATACAATTGCCAAATGTCCATCCGGGTCAAAAATTTTTCAAAACTTAACAACTCGTTTAATTGGGCGTATTCAACCCACTGCTGTGGATAGCTTTGAGGATATTTTGAAATATCCCCAATCAATTATTTCTCGCAATGCCACAGAAAGTTTTTTTCCAAAAAAGGAAGGTTTTTACTCGCAATGGTTGCTGGATGATAATGGTATATTTACGAGTTGTCGTTATTATCCACCATTTAATTTATTAGCGGTAGTGGTAAATAATCCTTCGGAACAAGAGCAAAGAACATTGGCATTATCGAAGTACCCAGATAAATTTTTTGCAATTACAGCATTTTCTAAACAGTTGACTGAAGCTATTTGAAGGATGGTTTATGAAACAGCCAAGGAGATTACTAATACTCATCGGAGCTTTTACAATTGCAACAATTGATACTTCTAGTGCGTCGGCACTAGAGATACCAAATCCTCTTGCCAAAGTATTTGACAAATGGCAGGAGGAATTAAGCTCGATAAACAAATATGTATCCTCGACTATTTCTCAAAAATTAGAGGGTTTGTCGAAATCATTACAGGAAGATTTAAAAGCAGCAGTGAATGAATCGGTTGGTGCATTGGGTTTACCTGATGCAGCTCAAGCAAGAGAAAAAATTGAAGATATTGCAGCCGTAAATGATAGTGCAGTTAACAGCGTTGATAAAGCAACAAATGAAATTGACCGTCAAATTACCCGCGCTGACAGTAATACAACTTTGAGTAAAGAAGGGCAAGAACTGACAAAACAGCAAGTTGAGAAAACTCAAACTTCCATCGAACAAGTTGAAGTTTCAGGAGAAGCGGCACAAACTGATATTGTGACTCAAAATGTGATGAAACGTATGGCTAGACAAAATACTCAAATCGCCGGGATTTTAGGAGCAATGAGAACTGATGGATTGAAATCAAAACAATCTCAAGATTTAGCTAACTTGAATTTAACAAATATTTCCCGCTCTCTAGATGGACAAAATCAAACAAAGCAAAAAGAAGTTGTAGGTCAAGGATTTAATAATTTGCGAACCGCGTCTCAAGCACGATTATTTTAGTTGAAGATGCACCCGTATGTTCTACTATTTTTTGAGATACGGACTAATCCTTTCCCAAACGCAAGCTCCGAATCCAGGGCAAGCCGCTTCAACAATTACGTCTGATGGGGAAGCTGCAAGTGAAGCAGTTGCTAGGACAATCGATAAGTTGTGGGATGACGTATTGCAAGGAGGATTATATAGCGCGATCGCAAACCTTGGAATATTCTTTGCCGTTGGTACTCTCCTAATTTTCATCGTCCAGTGGACAAAGGAAATGATTGACGGGGACAGTTCCAAAGGATTTACAGAAATAATATGGACAATTGTAGTCATAATCTTACTTGCTAACAACGGTCAACCATTAGCAACTGCTACGCAAGGTTTGAGAGGAATAATTAACCAAACCAACCAAACTCTTTTGGCATCGACATCTGCTTCGATTCAATTGCAAGAAGCTTATCAACAAGTAATGCTCAAAACTGGTTCTGGAGATGCAATTCAATCGCTGGTTAATCAATGTAATACTATAGCCGACCCAAGCCTACAAGCCCAATGCCTGCAAAATGCCTCGCAACAAGCCAAACAAATCTCAGCCGAGCTAAACCAAGATAATCGTCCCGAATGGCTTAAAAGTGTCAGCGATTTTTTCAACACCAACATTTTTCAGCTAACGGTAAGGGCTTGGTTATTAGGGCTTGCGATCGCCTTCCAATGGATAGTCGAAATTTGCCTGTTACTAACAGCGTTACTCGGACCATTGGCTGTGGGAGGTTCGCTGCTTCCCGTCGGTCAAAAAGCTATTTTCGCTTGGTTAACAGGTTTCTTTTCGGTAGGGATGATTAAGCTTTGTTTCAACATTATTTCTGGTTTAGTTTCCACAATCGTGCTGAATGCCGATAACAACGACCCGATGATTTTTGCATTTGCAATCGGAATTCTTGCCCCAATTTTATCTGTAGTTTTAGCCGCAGGTGGAGGGATGGCGATTTTTAGAAGCTTTTCGAGTATTACAAGTTTTGGTGTTTCTACCTTAGTGACAAGAATAGTTAATAAATCTTAAAATTAGCATGGCAAATTTCGATTCAGAATCTACTCAAAATAAACGACTTAGATTTTTAAATCGTGCGTCTAAAAAGTTTTCCACTGGTGATACTTTAGCCTTATTTGCGGTTGGGACTTTTGGATTGCATCTTCTGACATTTTGTTTGCTGTTCTTAATTTACGGTTCTTATTCACAGTTAAATAAAAAGCCACCACCTTCTTTAGTGCAATTAGAAACAGGTTCTGCGATAAAAGTAGCACCTTTGGGGAATAGCGATCGCACTCCCCAAGTAGTGTCCCGTTTGGAGTCCAGGTCAGCGATGAGGAGCGATCGTAGGCGGCAGCGCTTCGCTATCGCAACAATTTTTAGAGCGTAGAGAATTGGCAGAAAAGCTATTTCCATTACCTGAAGCGAATGGAACATTACCATCACCAGAGGACTTAACGAGTATTTTTTAGGAATACAATAATGCAAACCTTAAAAGCTAATTTTAGTCCAAAGATATTTTTGGTTTTATCGCGGTATCCGCAATGGTTGAAAATGATTATTCAGGTTATCGACCAACCACCTTTTCGCAAAAACTATTGCCCTAGTATTGTCGAGGTATTTGACCAATATGGGTTGTTATCTGGAAGAATTCACGGGTGCTTTTCCTATGAATCGACACGCAATTTGGAACAAGAAAGTGAATTTACTGCTTGGTTGCTGGATGGTGAACTTTGAGAACAAGAATCTGGAACAAAATCACATCAAGGATATTACAACGTTACAAAATTCTCTACAACAAAACGAATCTATTCCCACATCTTTTGCACCAGTGGGTAAGCAAGAAGCAGAATATTTTGCTCGTGTCGAAAGGGTTACAAATGCACTTGTACAATATGCGATCGCACAACAAAAAGAAGTTGAAATTGATGGTAGATTTTCTTATAAATGGCAAGCTTCACCTGATGGCAATGTTAAGATTGAAGCAAAAGATGGACGTAGTAAGTTACTTGAAAAAGTTGGTGGACAATTGACAAGTAATCTGAATGAGCGAGATTTAGTCTATTTTGAACAGATACTACCTAAACTACAACCCAATCGTCATGAAGGCAGAAAGCAAGATACTGGAGCTAGAAAGGAGTTAATTATTGAATAGATTAAATTAAATACCATATTCAGAATTTTGTTGCCAAGATACGTATTTATCTCTACACTTTACCTCCTACCTTATAATATGAACTTATCTCAATTGAATTTATTTATTGATTCTGGTATACCAGTTATCTGCCTTAATGCTCCAGTTCAAGAACGCATGAATGTATTAAAGCAAATTTATCTTGAATGTGCTGATTATCGAGATATTCCCCTTTACTTGTGGAATGCTGGCTAGGGATGTTTTAAACAAATCAGATATGATTTACAATCCAACATAAACTTCATTAATCCACAATCTAAATATGAAAATGTATTTATCAATTTTGAACGGATATTGAATTGTGAAAAATCAGGGATTTTTGTTTTTGAGAATTTAGCGTCTTTAATGACTGTAGATTATCCAGAAATAGCTTCGTGTTTAATTAATATTTACTTTGAGCTTAAAAATAGTCATAATAAATCGAAATACTTAGTAATTTTGTCTATCGATGATGCCGAACTACCCCAATCTTTAAGTACTTTAATCCCAAGTATTTCAACTCCACTACCCGGTCAAAAAGAGGTAGCTAGCTTTCTAGAAGATTTTTTACGAGAATATATAGAGCCGTTATCAAATTTTGATATCTCGACCTTAATAAATGCTAGTTCTGGTTTAACGAGAGAAGAAATACGTTTTGGATTAAATATGCTAGTTAATTCTTTACGGACGCTAAAGATTGATTCTGTCGCCGAACATTTACTTGAATATAAAATTAATCGTTTTCGCTCTTTCAACTTAAACTTTGTTGCAAAGCCAAACGTCCCTGATTTTGGTGGTTTAGATTTGCTCAAAAAATACATCGAAAATGTCAAATACGACTTTTTACCCCAAGCGCGAACTGCAAATATTCCCCTTCCTAAAGGTTGTTTGTTTGTGGGACCACCAGGAACTGGAAAGACTCTTGCAGCAAATGTTAGTGCTAAAATATTAGGCTTCCCTCTCGTTAGCGTCGATACCGCAGCCGTGATTACAAGTGGTGCAAGTTATCTCAAAAGATTATTGGAACGGGTGGAAGCTTGCGCTCCGGTGGTGCTGTATTTTGATGAGTTCGATAAGTTATTTGCCCCGTCCAATGAGTCGGGGGAGGATATTGGTTCTCGGCAAATCTTAGGAACCCTGCTGACTTGGTTGCAGGATAAAACGAGTGCTGTTTTTGCAATCGCAACCCTTAACCGATTGGATGCGTTACCACCGGAGTTAACCAGGGTGGGGAGATTTGATGAGATATTTTATCTGGGATTTCCCCAAGCGATAGAGCGTCAGGAAATTTTGATGATGCATCTAGCTAGATTTGATGAGCGTTACAAAAATGACAATGTGCTTACAGAGAAAGAATGGCGGATTATTCTCAATAAAACTGTTAATTGTACTGGTGCGGAGTTAGCAAGGATAGTGGAGAAAACAGCGCGATCGCTTTTTCATCAGGGTAGGGAAATGCAAATTGGATTAGGGGAATTGTTAGAGCAACGCTCATTGATGGTGCCTTTGTATGTAAGGGATACCGATCGAATTTTGGCAATTGAGAATCGCGCTAAATATATTTGCCAACCAGCATCGAGTACCGATACGTCGGAATTTGCACCCACTGTTACTTCTTTTTGGGGTGATAGATAAATTGCGTTGGTGAAAGTTTTGGAGGGAGTATCGCTTTTATTAATTAGGTTGTTGGAAGTCTTCTTCTGGTGGATGTAAACCAGCCTGAACCCAAAAACCTCGCGCACTTTGAATAGAATCTCCCTGTGGATAACGTTCATCGTTCATGTCGAGACGTTTGCAAGTAGCTCTACCTGTCGGGGTTAAGCCGATTATTTGCCTTCCATCTACCGACCACAAAAAATGTTCCGACCAAATTTGTTGACGAGGATTGAACAAAGGTACTATTGTTTTTGTTGTTTCATCAAATCCTGCAACAAAATTGTAGCGGCGTTCGTTACAACGACGACAAGCTAGTGCCAAATTGTCAATATCATCATTACCACCGATTGATTTGGGTATCAAATGGTCTACTGTAAACCTTGTCGTGGAAATACGTTCGGGGGAGTGGCAATATTCACATAAATAATTTGCCTGTCTTCGCACGGTTTCTTTGGTTGCATCGTCGATAGTCATTTTTGAGCTACTATCATCGCGTTTATATGAGTGAAGATTCGGTCTAGCTCTCCAATTTCTTCAAGTTCTATAATTTCTTCCGGTGTTAATAAGTCGGCTTTTTTGCGTTCTAATAAGTCTTCCATCCGTGATTGCAACTCGTCGTTAAATTTAAACAAATTCAGATTTTCCAGCTTTTCGACTCGAATACTCGAAAGCAAGGACGAAGGTCTAGCAATTACAGTCGTCATAGCAAAGTCCGATGCAATTATATTGTGTAATTCTATTGTACTAACTCTAACCGAAGTAGACTTGTGTTTGTTACCTTGTCGCCCTAAAGCGAACTCATCTTGTTACATTCAAGTGCGATTGGGGAATCATGAAAATATGACAAATTAATTCGTTAGTTATAGAAAAATTAGTCTATATAGTATAAATTTACTAATAAACCTCCAACTTTTATAGTTATGCAGTCACTTTCTCCCCTTAGTGCATCAGACTTACAGCTTTTTTTGGCTAATCCAGAGCAATTATTGCAGCAGTCGATGGAATTGCAGCTAGCGGTTGCGAGTTTTATCGATACACCTTGCAACCTATTAGAAGTTCTCGTAAATAGTCCATTGCAGGTTGCAGATAAGCCTAATTGGAAAGATTCTAATTTGCGCTATTTCTTATTGACTCAGGAAAATACACCTACTTGGGTTTTAGCTGAGTTGGCAGATGTGGATATTGAGGAATTGACATCAGAGAAATTAGCAGAAGAACAACAACGTGGTTCGACTCCAGGAATACATAAAACATGGATTAGAGAAACTCTTCAATTTTTAGTTGATGCTGCTAAACATCCACAAGTATCGGCAGAAATCTTACAAAAAATATCTCAATATCCCAGTCCTGAAATCAAGCTAGCAATTACTCAAAATTCCAATGCACCTGAAGCGCTGAAATTAGAATTATTGGAAGAGTTAGCTATCCATAATGATTATCAAATCAGGAAAAAACTTGCAGAAGACACGAATACACCCACATCTATCCTAAAATTAATGGTAAATCATGAATCTTATGAAAATAAGCTGAGAAGAGAAATCAGGCGAGTTTTTACATCTGAGTATCCAGAAAACTCTCACAGTTATGAAGGTACAGCCGATAAATTATTGTCAGATTTAAAGTATGAAGTTTTATATCCTGCGAATGTAACTATTAATATCGAGCAATGGATAGAGCTAATTACTAATTCAGAAATTTGGGAAATAATGATGGATGATACGACCCTAACAGATTCATTTTGGAGTGGTGTTCCATCAATAAGGTAGCTAATCGAACGCAAAATTTACCAATGTACAGAATTACTGCCAAACTTACCACAAGCATCATTTACCAGATTTATTAATACTATTTGTGATATTTTGGGATTGACTAAAAGCTTTGTTAAAAATCACCAATTTATGCGCTCGGTTGGTGTGGCTTTAGTAGGAAATCCAAATACTCCACCTAATTTAATAGAAGAATTGAAAAACCAACTATTAAGACCCAATCGGAGCTTAAGTGATTATAAGAACGATCGCTACCTATTTACTGCCCTCGCTTATAATCCTTCAATCCCAGAAGCAGAAAGAATAGAATATTTTCAACAAATTATTGCTGCTGCTGGAAATCATGAAGATATTGCCATAAATCCCAAAACCCCAGTAGAAATATTATTACAAATAATGTCTCAACCTGGGTCTAACCGTCAAGCTATTTCCCGTAATCCTAATGCTCCTACAACTGCTTTAGCACAATTAGCTGAAGATGACAATAATTTGACTCGTGGATGGGTTGCAGAAAACCCAGGAACTCCTGTAGAAATATTAATAAAACTTGCCAGGTTACCAATCCATAAAAAAGTTGGTAGTAATGTAGTAATTGATAGAAATGTGCGCGAAGCTGTATTCAAAAATCCTCATTTTCCCCCATTGGAACGCTACAACATATTACTAGAGGAAGACGCAGTAGAAGAAACAGCAAAAGCCCATCAATTAATGGCACGTCGCAGCGATAGTCCCTATGCTTTAGCGCAGGTTTTAGAAAAAGGCGATCGCAATGCGAAAATCACCGCAGTTCGCAGTCCTAAAACACCGATTCATATATTAGAACAATTGGCAAAAGATGCCGATGAAAGTATACGTTCTATAGTCTTGGAAAACTCGAATTTACCTCTTAGTAGTCACTTAAAGCTAACGCAAGATGCAAGTGTAAATGTTCGTGCCAATTTAGCTAGTCATAGAAAAAATAGAACTGTACCAATTCAAGTTTTAGAGATATTAGCAAGAGATAATTCTTCGAGAGTTAGAACACAAGTGGCATCAAATCCTGATACCCCAATTGAAATTTTAAACCAGCTTGCTTTCGATTCTGATTCAGAAGTATTAAACGCTTTAACTCGCAACCAAAATACTCCCGTTAATGTTTTAGAATACTTGGGAGTTGAAAAAGGTATTGTGAATATATACAATGCTAAAACACCAGGAACAGCATTAGAAAAGGCAGTAGAAAATGCTCTAAAACCAAATGTTTACGGTCGAGATAAAATTTTGGACAATCTGTTGCGTTCTGTCCAAGG
The DNA here is from genome assembly GCA_964242965.1 of uncultured Calothrix sp. GTDB lineage: Bacteria > Cyanobacteriota > Cyanobacteriia > Cyanobacteriales > Nostocaceae > JANNFJ01. The sequence goes on from CAXTCQ010000002.1 coordinate 40,727, forward strand.
CTCTCAAATGCCAGCCCATGTTTTAGCTAAGTTAGCCAATTATAAAACATCGTGGGTTCGCTCATCTGTCGCCGCACACCCCAACACACCGATTTCTGCTTTAGAACCCTTACTTAATGACGATTATGGTCCCGTACTTTGGTCGATTGCAAGACGTGCTGATGCTCCTCCTGAATATCTAGAACGCTTATTACGAAATCAACAGAAGGGAAGCCAAGATTACGAACAAATAATCATGGCAATTAGCGATCGCCGAGAAATTCCTGTTAATTTACTCGATATGCTTATGGATAGCAATAGTCAGCAGGTTTATCGTCAAGTAGCAACTCAAGCAAACCTTCCACCAGCAATCTTGGAAAAGTTATTAGCAACCGCAAATGAGTATATCTTAACAACCCTTGCCTACAATCAAAGTCTGAATAGCGAATTTTTAGCACGACTTGCCGAACGTGCAAATTCTAATATTTGTGGTGCAATTATGGGACACACCAATATAACACAAGAAATTTGGGAACAATTAGCTCGCAATAAGGACGCTAGTGTTCGTCAGGTAGTAGCTGCAAACGCAAATACCCCTGCAAATATTCTAGAATTCTTAGCCAGCGATTTAGATAACAACGTTCGTGCAAAAATTGCCAGTAATGCCAACTCTTCAATAGGAATTTTAGAAGAACTTGCTAAAGATGAAGATGCATTCGTTCGCACTGCGACCGCATCCAATCCCAACCTCCCAGAAGCAATCCTTATCCAACTTGCAACAGACGAAAAAGTAGAAGTTCGTCGTGCAGTTGCAGCAAATTCCAGCACTCCCCCATCTATCTGCGAAATTTTACGTGATTTGATTGTTACCCAACCCAGACAGCAGCAAACCATTAGTCCAACATTGCGATCGCTAAGTCGTTTATACAATCCAAATACAGATGATTTACCAACATTACTAGAGGAATATTCGCGATCGCAAAACGATTTTGTCCGATTTATCGTATTAATGAACCCACAAACACGGTTAGAAGTTCTCTTCCAAGGAATGCGATCGGCATCATGGTTGGAACGTTATGCAGTTGCAGAAAATCCTGTGGTGACGGAAGAAATCAAGCAATATTTAGTTCGAGATAGCAATCGCATTGTTAGAGCAGCAGCATTAGCAAATTGAGAAAAATTAGGATTTAAAGTTGCTGCTACTTCCTAGACATAGACAACTAAACAATGAACTTTGGGAGCACGAATGGTGTGATGAAGATGTCAGTAGACAAAAGCAAGTACAATTTAACAAACTAAATCATTTTTTTGCTAGCAATTTTTCTAAACCTATAATGTATCGATTTAGTTTTTGGGCACAAGAGAATATATACATAATTGGTGAAACTCAGTCAGGCGATCGCGCTGGAATTTATATCAAAAGTGACTTTATTTATAATCCATAATTTTTATCATTAAAATAACGAATCTTATGCATCCAGAAACTGAGCAATTACTTGGTACACTCGAATTACTCTGCTCAAATACTTTTATTTGGGAAAATACAACCCAAGAAGAATTCTCTCTTTGGAATTTGATGACATCAGAAGGTTTTGTTAACCTCACAGATGTGATGCTTGCTTTTGAGCATTGGCAAAAAATCGAAGAATGGGGAACACCGACAAATCAAGCTAAATTTGGCGAATATGCACCGACACGTTCGGAACGGAAAAAGGATGACTGGAACGATGCTATTGCACAAGAGCGGAAAAGTTATTACCAACAAATTTTAGACACAATTTTAGCTAATTTTCACAATTTACAAGCTTATAATTTGTCTATTCCGCGTATAAAAGAGCAAAATTTTGAATGGGAACATCCTTATTTTTATGTTTCGATTATAGTCGCTCAAACACCCGCACAAAACTGGCTTTGTCTTGCTCCAACGACACCCAACCAAGTCACCTATTATGCCTACAATCGGTTAAAAATCGACCAAGAGCAAACCCAAATAATTTTGTCCGATTCAAAATTACTAGTAGATACAAATAATATTGTTTATACAAAAATCCAACCAATCCTCTCTAAAATTACCCCCATTACTCTTTACGGCTATTACCACGGTGGCTATAATTACACGTACCAACATCGTATTATTGGAGCCGTAGCTCAAACAAAAGCAGAAGCGATTGCTTTAGCATTACAAAAATCGGAAATGGTATTTATCAAGAAACTAATATTTGAACATAATAATGACAATCAAGGTAGCCAAAAACTTAGTCAATTTATGCACAAATGTTTGCTAGATCGCACTCTCTACGATATCAGTTTTTGGGATATTGGCTACACTTATGAACTGGGAAAAACACCCGTAGGTGACTGGATTGGTGCCCGTTACCAAAGTGAATTTGAGTATAACCCTTAACATCATGATAAGCCAAAAATTTCCTTTTCAAACTTTGGCATATTTTGCGATCGCCTTTGGCGCTGCGCTCCGCGCAATTGCGTAGCGGCTCTGCAAGAGCATCGCATTGGGATTGGCATCGATTACGACTATTCTTTACAGTTTGCTCGTGACCAAGCAAGCGGTGGTGTGGTTTAAAATTTTGGCGAACCCTTTGTTATCAACAGCAATCGTAATGATTCCTCTGGCTAGCTTGGGATTATCGTTGCTGTGCAAGCAGCAGATGGAAATTGCCAGTTTGCTGGTCAAAGGGAAATTATCTGTGCAGTATTTTATTATTTTTATTTCATAGTAACATAAATCAAAACTGAGATATGAATTATTTTAAGAATTAATTCCAATTTCCCAAAGCTTTAGCAACTCTAACAGCAATATTCTCTTTGGCACAAGCCCCCAACAAATAAATAGCCTTGCGATTTTTCTGGTAAGCAAAATATTCCCACAAAGCCACCCAATCAAAGCAACGCAAAGTATAGATAAACTTTACTCCCTCGGTTGTAGCAACTTGGCACTCAACAACTTCATTCGATAGCTTCAATCTCGAAAAAAGTTGTCCTCGCTTAAATGAATTGTCAGTTAACCAATTAGAATTAGAACCGATGCAACCCATACCTTCTTCAAATCCAATTCGATATTCTCCCTCACCCAAAATTAAAACTTCCATCTCTATACTATTCCCAAATTCAACTTGAATTTGTTTTGCCGAAGTCAAACGATAATTACTATGGAAAAAGTAAGGATTTGGAATTGGATTTTCTCTAATTTGCGGCATTAACAAATCAGAAATAAAATATTCCCATTGACAATATGTAAAAGCAAATCGATGGAAATTTAAACGCCCATTTTGAAGCAATTGCCGCAAATAAAAGCCAAGAATTGTCAAAGTATAACTTTTCATTATCCTTCCATTGGGAATTCGGACATAAATTCCCTGTAGATGATTCTGTTTTAAAAAACTTTGCACATCTTGTATCGGTTGCCCAACGGCTTTTGCTAACTGTCTTTCGCTCATAACTCTGACATTATTTGGTAACTTATAAGTTGCCAAATAATATTCTCCCCAGTACCATTTTGACATCACAGCTTTTGGAAATTCCTCACTAATATGATGGAAAGTATTTAGGCTTTTGTCGGTTATGATGTTTGTGTTCATAAAATGACTATTTATAAACATTTTTGAAAAATGATTTATAGTAAGTTACTTATGTATTTTGAGAATTAGGTCGATATTTTTCACATTTCTGTAATTACCTTGGTTTACATATAAACTTCTTGCCTTTCTCAAAGAATTACGACCCGACATTTTGCTATTTTGACAAATCAAACTCATGCCTTGTCCTTGATAAGCTAATCCCAATTTTGGGTTGAGAGAAATTGCCCTCTTAAAATAAGGCAGAGCTTGTTTACAATGAGCTTGGCGACGTTGTGGGTTATTCTGCATAATTCCAGGCATTTCAGTTTCCATGATTTGATAACCCCATTTAATATTCTCTGCTGCTGTTTTCAATTGTTTGGGTTGTGGTGCTTGGATATTATTATTTTTGACTGGGTTTAACCACAAAGAAATTCCTATTAATATTCCTAACAAGGGCATTCCTAATAGATACCCACAAGGACTGCTGCTGATAATCAGAGAAAGAAAAGTCATTTCTCTACGCTCATCTTTCCAACGTGGCATAATTTTTACCTCCTTGTCGTTCTTGAAGTTGCCGATTCCAAGTTGTTTTTGGTTCTAAGGTAATGGCATTAGCTACTCCTGGAGGGACTATGGCATTGGATAAAACTTTGTGGATAGAAAACGCGCTTTCCCGATTCGTTGCCACAATCACATTCGGTACCTTTTTCAGGAATTCCACAGGTAGTTGGAAACATAAGCGGTCGATAACCAAGTATAGAGTTTTGTATTTGTGAGGAGCATTCAAAACTGCCAGAGACAATGCTTCGATGGGTGAGGATACAAGCATTGCTTGAGTTGTAGGTTCGTTTCTATTTCCACCCATGCTTAAATGAAACCAACCACAATCACGTTTGCTATTGGGGTAAAGATTGAAAGTATTGCCAGTATCGGGTTTATGTAAGTATGCTCCTGTTAGCTCGTTCAATAAATTTCGCGCCAAAAATACGGCATTTCCTGTAACGTCTGCGTATACCAAAGAGTGTTGGTGAAGTGTTTGTAGCAATTTTTCGGGAATAAAGCGCTTTCGTGTCAGGTAATGCTCGATTTCTTGCCAATCTTTATGGGATACCGTTGGTGGTACAAATTCAAGTGGTGGAGCTTGCCGAACGATAGTCAAAGAATGGTTCACAACTGCATTTAGCATAGCTGTTTCACCAAATCTGTCTCGCAACCAAATCACCGCATCATCGAAGTTACAATGATTAACCCCCATCACCAAATCTATTGCTTTGCAGTGGAATTGCTTGTCTGGATTTAAACCCAGTTCCTCAGCTACCAAGGATAATGGTAAATCTTGTTGATTGCTAATTGCTTGTAATATTTTTAATTCTCTGTCTAGCTGTTGTCGCATCTGCTCGCTTCGATATGCAGTCTGCTTTAATTCGGCTTTTTCTTGGAGAATGCGTGAGCGCTCTAAAAGCTGATAATTAATTACCTCCAACTGCGGACTCAATACATCAATCACTTTCTGTCGGTAAGATTCCCCTGTTTCCTGTGGTTGCGGTTGGGGTAAGCACCATTCCAAGTCGAGAACTTGAGAATCTTGATTAACCGCAGCATAATATTTTCTAATTTTATGGTGAGTTGCCACACTCCCCTTGATACCCCGCAAGATTCCCAAGTGTGCCACAGCAGCAGCATAACTATCCTGCAATTCATACATTTTGCTTCTAGTTCCAAACAGCGCTTTGCAGTTAAGTTTTCCTCGTTCATCTAGGGGTACAAGGTAAGCGTGAACATGGGGTGTGATTTCATCAAGGTGCAACTTTGCTTTGATAATGCGATCGCTCCATGATTGATTCAACCACTTAACAACAGCATCAACAAAATTATCCAATCGTTGCTGTTTGTAAACTCCACCAAGGTGTGGTGCATGGGGACGAAAATATTCCGCGCTTGCACTCAACAACATTTCCACCGCAATAACTGCATTCGAGCGAATTTTCTGTTGACCGATTTTGTGTTGAACTAAAGTCACTAAATCGAGGTTGTCGAAATTTCCGACAACTTGAATATTTTCTACTTCTGGATTCGCATTAGGTGTTGCTCTCATTCTGCTGGTATGGGCTTCATGGGCTTTTAACTGTCCCCAGGATTTGATTTTCTGGATGCGACAAATTGCAAAGGACATGGGAACCCAGATTTTGGTCAATTACCCTTCATCTGTAAACAAGGAAATCTTGCCTAGAATTAAACAGCAAGTTTCAAGCAAAGACTGAGCAAGTTCTACGGAATATGCTCGAACGTGCGATCGCTCGTGCAATAGAAAATGGCTTTGGTCAGGTACAGTTTGTCGATATTTCCCCAAATCCCACACCACAAATTGCGGAAACTTTACAGCAACTCGCAGCGGAACCAAAGGACATCGAGGTTAAGTTTATTGGTACAGTGCCCGTAGAAGAAGGGATGAAATTATTGACACAAACGTCAGACATTGTTCTGGGAGTCAAAAGTACGGAAACTGTTGGGATAATTGAATTTGTGGCTAGTCGGGGGAGAGCGATCGCTACATACATTCCAGAAACAGGGGGATTCGACCGACATAATTTGCCTTCACTTCAAAAAACTGTTGGGGTCGCCAAAAAGTGTGTAGAAGGCCAGCGATAGCTTTTTGAAACTGTGTTTAGCACCGCTAGACCTAACTTAATTATTTTACGAGTGTAGTCCTACGCGATACCTCTCAATACTTTAGCGACTTCTGCTGGTTGAGATGCTAGTTTTGCTTTGAGTTGCGTCCTCAGTATACCTAACTTCTGATATTTCCCATCAACTCTATCCGCAATACCCAACCGTCTTCCTGCTGTACGTATACGAGCTTGCGGTAACCTTTGTATCAAAATCTCAATAGATTCTGTATCAACCTTATTGGCTACATTTACACCTATATAATCAGCTTGTTGTGTATTTACCCGTACTATCTCACTTACAGGTTTGAGATATGGAAGGGTGTTAGTTCTGTATGTTGGTGGCTTCTGAGATAATGACTGTACAGCAATACTATTGTAATTACCTGCTTGCTTCCACAAATCTACCAAACCAGCAAAGAAATCGAACATTATCAAAGTTGCGAAAGCTAAAACCAAAGCTATGGTCAGAGCGTTCAAAAAATCTTGAGTACTTTCCATTTGTTATCTCCTATGTCCAGCTTGAAGCGGATACTGGAATTTCACAGTTTTCTCCCCGTAAGGGGTTATAGTTTGAAACTGTTAATAATGCCAGCGGAGCTTAAAACTCTTGGTGTATCGCATAATTGCCGTTGTAGAAGAATAACTGAAGAAGGTGACATCACGGGAGATATCATGGCATTACTTTCTGCTATGTTCTATTCTTCTGCATTCTTGCTTAGAGAAAAACTCCGAGCCAAATTTGATGCGACCACCATAATCCTCTGGTCTACTATTCTAGGAAGCCTGTGGTTATTACCAATTATGCTTGTCAGGGGAGATAGACTTTTTCCTTATTCCTGGCAAGGATGGCTGTCAGTAATCGGCTTAGGGCTTTGCTGTCAAGCAATTGGTCAAAGTATTATAACCTTTAACTTGAAAAGATTTTCATCAAGCTTTGTTTCACTGTTCCTTTTATTAGAACCTATTATGACGGCGATCTTCGCCTGGTTAATATTTGCAGAGAACTTAAGCACTCTCAACTGGGTAATGTTCGTTAGCGTTTTAGCAGGTATTTATTTAGCTAGCTTAAGTCAAGTATCTGAGAAGTCAGCTATCAATTTTAGCGTCTCTCAACCTGACGAGGTACACTGAAACCTAATATAGGATTGAGGGCGAATACCTCGTTTACGTAGGGCAGCACGTTTTAGGTATTGATTTAGGTCGAGTCGAATTATTATCTTCCCCTCGACCTAGCTCAATATCTAAGTTTGGTAAGTTACATTTAGTCCAGACGGTCGGCTCGTTGGCTCATTCAAGAAGAACTTAAAAGCGCTCGTCTTTGAAAGTGTTTGTGAAAGTAATTACGATACAATTGGCGCGAAACGGTGACTCCATCTGGATTTAGCTTCACCAATCCTATGCTCTCTAATTTATAAGCGAGTATGGGTTCTAGATAAATGCTGCGATCGCAGCCGAGGGCAGCTTCAAAGGCATTTAGCAATTCGGGATTTTTTTGTAGCGTGGTCAACTGTCGCCGTAAATGAGAGCCATAAATTCCAGATTCTGTACTCGCCGCAAGCAACAGTTGCGATAATGTCACGTCCGTACAGCAAAGGTGATAGAGAGCAATACGCACCAAAGAAGGATGTCCCCCCACCATCGCCATCAGTTGCTCAGTTTGATTGCCTCGCCAATCGAGTCCATGACGCAGTGCCAAATCCTCCACCTGAACGCTGGTAAACTCTGGTAGCTGAAGCGGTAACCCCATATTATAAGGGGACTGATTGATATCTAGGGGTATATAAATTTCTGTCGAATAAATCATTACTAACCGCAGTTTTTGCCAAGCTCGCTCGTATTGAGCCGACTCATGCCAACTTCGCAGTAAGGGCAAAAATTCTTGGGCTAGTTCAGGATATTCAAAAATCTTGTTGAGTTCATTCAACGCCAAAACAAGAGGACTATTAATATGGTCGAGTAAATATGCTTGAAAGTAGATACTACAGCTTAACTTACTGCCCATCTCTTCATCCCAATAGTCATCGAGCTTGGGTTCTAGGTTTAACTGTTGAGAGACGCTTTTACAAAACCAGCGCAAGAATTTGTCAACATTGGTAAAAATCGAAGCATCAACTCGGTTCATGTCCAAATTTACAGTCTGATAGCTCAAACTTTCAGCGCGCTCCAAAATTCTGTACATGAGCGAGCTTTTCCCCATATATGAGGCTGCTTTAATGCGAATCAAGCACCCAGGTTGAGTGATTTCTTGGTAAGCTAATTCTTCGATTGGGGGGCGAGAGATGTAAAAAGTCGAATCTAGAGGTTCCGGACCGCTAGGATATTTATAACATCTGGAATCCACCATCGGCTTTGGCAACTGAGGCATCACATGGGGATGGCTATAAGCACTACTGCCTAAAGTGGTATAATCCTCTGCTATCAGTTCAAGGTCGAAGGCACTAAAGCAGAGTCTGAGAGTACGTTGGTCTAATCCTGCCGTCAGCGACCAAAGTCTGCTTACAGTTTTGGTAGAGACTCTCATGCGATCGCTAAGTTCTTCAATACTGAAGCGGTTTCCATAATTTTCCTTCATCTCCGCTGCAACGATTGCGGCTTGCAATCGCTTCAATCCGTCACTACTCAGAACAATACCGCGACTGCGTTTTGAAAATTGCTGTGTTCCTTGAGTATCAACACTGGGAATCTGTACGTGTGAGTAAGTAGAGTCCGGATCGTAAGTAGTTTTTTCAAATTCTTGAGTTTGAGAGGGTCGTGGAGCAATCATGGAAACTTGTCCTTATTACTGATTTCAACTTTGGGCAACGTTCTCAAACTAATTCTATGTGTTTAAATATACAAATATTGCATCTAGAAAAAATACGGAAAATCTGAATATAAATGTCCGAATAATGTGTATGTTTGGCTTGAAAGCCTAAACATGCATCACAAAAACGCTCACATAGGGTTTCGAGTTAAGTTTTAAACAAGCTGATTACCTGAGAGTTGTCCGTACAAAACTTTAATTTTCATTATACACAGCAAGTGTCAGGTTGTATTACTTTATAACATAATATAAAATGATTTCAACTTGAAATCAGTCCATAGGTATAAAATCATTAATCCCATAGGTATAAAATCATTAATCAACTTACTTTTTAACAAAGTTTAATATCAAATGTTTTTCCAGATTCTATGTATATTAATAGCTTGTCTATCAAAACAATACTTCTCATTCGTCGAAAAATTGTATAGATTTTTACTAAGCATGTTAAGTCTGTAATCTTTCAATTTAATTAATAGCCTTAAACGTGACACCAAAGTGGCATGATGAATGCAAAAAATCTTGAAGTGTTGATTTTTACATTGAGATGATTAACATATTAGTTGTATTTTATTATACATTATTTATAGAGATTTTTTAATGCATTGCAGTAACAGCAGTAACGATATATGATTTTAGCTAAATAGGACAGTGCCGTAGATCACAAATTTTACGCGATATTGCTCTATTCTTAAGTTATCTTTGCAGGTAAAATTGCTCTACTCAACTAAAATTAATTGAAAGCCGCTATTTTCAGCTAAATAGTAGTCCTATAGTTATCAAAAAGAACCTTGAATTCGTAAAAAGGGTGTTCATATATGTGGATTCTGACAAGGCGCGTTATGCATGTCCGCTTCCTCCTAAAGCTACCGCCCCAACTCGCTGGCAAGCTTATATCGAGAACGGTCAGGTTTTTAACCCCCAGAATCAGATGATACAGCATTTTGCAAGTAAATGAAGTACACCCCTCCCCGCAAGCGGGGAGGGGCTGGGGGAGGGGTTCTTCTGTACCTCATTTAGATGAAAAGTGCTGTAATAAAAATTAAGATGGAGGTAAAAAAACAAAAATCATGATTCGGCAATCCAAAATGATTAGTAAGGTTCTCTTAGTTTTTTAGGCGCGGTCGGTTACTAGTCGTTGTTGTTTAGGTCGTACAACGGTATGTAGTAGCATAATTATACATAAGCGTGCAGAAAAGAGAAGACATGTAAAATCTTGGCGGACTAAGCATTTAAAATAGTACGATATTAATCTATATTAATAATAATTTTGCCAGCCCATGCTGTAAAATTCATTAGGCAAATTATTTAGATAATCAGTTTATAAAAAATTAAGTAAATAACAAATTAGATGTAAATATATTGATAGTTTAGTAGTTCATAGTGGAATCTATATCAATGGTTTTCAGCCAATACAAAGTTGGTGGTAGCTTACAGAATGATGACCCGACCTATGTGGAACGGCGGGGCGATCAAGAACTTTATACAGCATTGAAGAACGGTGAATTTTGTTATGTCTTCAATACACGACAAATGGGAAAATCTTCAATGCTAGTCAAAGTTAAACATAAGTTAGAAAAAGAAGGATACTGTTGCACCAATGTTGACTTGACCCGAATTGGCAGCAAACATATTACCCCTTTACAATGGTATAAGGGCATAGTCGGGGATTTATGGCGGGGATTCGGTTGTTTAGATAAAATTAATTTAAAATCTTGGTGGCAAGAAAATGAAGAAATATCACTGCTGCAAAGATTAAGTGAATTTATCGAGGAATTATTACTCAATCAATTTCCCGACGAAAAACTTTGTATTTTCATTGATGAAATCGATAATATTCTTAGTTTAGAATTTTCTGTCGATGATTTTTTTGCATTAATTCGCTACTGTTATAACCAAAGAGCTATCAATCCAGCATACAATCGGATTACTTTTGCACTATTTGGTGTGGCTACTCCCAGCGATTTAATTCGTGACAAAACCAAAACCCCATTTAACATTGGTAAGGCGATCGAACTCTACGGTTTTAGCACAGAAGAAGCATTACCTTTAACAAAAGGATTGGTAGGTTTAGTAGAGCGTCCTCAAGCAATTTTGAAGCAAATATTAGCTTGGACGCAGGGACAGCCTTTTTTAACTCAAAAAGTGTGCAAATTGGTAGATTTGGCAACACAAGAAATGCTCACGCATACGTTGCCTCAAGGTACAGAGGCATTTTGGGTAGAGAACATCGTGCGATCGCGCATCATCGACTCTTGGGAATTTCAAGACGAACCCGAACACTTGAAAACAATCCGCGATCGCATTCTTCGTAATCAGAACCGAGCTGGAAGATTGCTTGGTATATACCAGCAAATCTTACAAGGTGTAAAAGTTCCAACTGATGACAGTAGAGAGCAAATTGAACTTTTGCTATCGGGATTAGTCACCAAAAAGCACTCGTTTTTACAAGTTAAAAACCGAATTTACGCAGAAGTTTATAACATAGAATGGGTAAAAACACAACTAACGCGACTGCGTCCTTATTCTCAAGCCTTCGATGCTTGGATTGCATCTTCTCAAACAGATTCCTCGCGGTTGCTGCGGGGGCAAGCTTTAATTGAAGCTTTGTCCTGGTCGCAAGGAAAAGGTTTAAGCGACCTAGATTATCGGTTTTTAGCAAGTAGCACCGAACTTGACAGACGAGAAGTCCAACTTGTTTTAGAGGCAGAACGCACCCAAGAAGTTGAAGCACGACTCGCTCAAGAGAAAAAAGCTGCCAAGCGACAAAAATTGTTGTTGTTTGCAGTCACTGTAGCATTTATAATTGCTTGCGTGTTTGGGGTATCAGCATATTTTGAGAACCACAAAGCACTATTGAGCGAATATCAAGCTAGGATTAGCGAAATTCGAGCATTAGTGTCGTCTTCAGAAGGATTGTTTGCTTCCAATCGGACGCTGGATGCGCTCGTCGAAGCCATTAAAGCCACAAAAAGACTGCAAAAAATCAACACTAATATAGATAAAAATATTGAGAATCAAGTAAAAAATGCACTCTCGCAAGCCGTTTATGGAGACGATGAATACAATCGGTTATCGGGGCATAAAGCCGCTGTTATGGCAGTAGCGATCAGCCCTGATAGTTCTACTATAGCCTCAGCTAGCGTAGACAATACAATCAAACTTTGGCAGCGTGACGGTGGCTTGTTGACAACTCTCACTGGTCATAAAGCAGTGGTAAGGACAGTGAGTTTTAGCCGTGACGGTCAAACGATTGTTTCCGCTTCTGACGATCTGACTGTAAAGCTTTGGAAACGAGATGGAACTTTACTCAAAACCCTCACTGGTCATAGTGCGCCGATATGGGCTGTCGCGTTTAGCCCAGATGGTCAGCAAATCGTTTCCGCGAGTATGGATAATAATATCAAACTTTGGAAACGAGATGGAACTTTACTCAAAAGTTTTGCTGTTAATAAAGGTGGAGTATTGAAAGTGGCATTCAGTCCAGATAGTGAGATTTTTGTGACTGCGGGTCTGGATAATATGCTGAAATTTTGGCGACGAGACGGTCAGATGCTAAGAACTATACTTACCCCTGCACAGACTACCAGCGTTATTTTCAACCCACAAGGCAATGCTCTAGCCGCGTCAAGTACAGACAACACTGTTAAACTTTGGAGTACGGACGGTACGTTGTTAAAAACTTATTCAGGTCATACTGGCATGGTGACAGGGGTGGCATTTAGTCCGGATGGTCAGCGAATAGCATCTTCCAGTCAGGACAAAACCATAAAAATTTGGCACATCGACGGCTCAGAATTGGCTACGTTTAGAGGGCATAGCGTCACAGTATGGGGTCTAGCTTGGAGTCCCGACGGCAGCTTTATTGCCTCAGCCGGGGCGGAAAACGTTGTCAAACTTTGGCTTAGTCAAAACCCACTACAAACAACTATCACTGCTCACAAAACTGGAATATACGGAGTTGATATTAGTTCGGATAGCACAACAATTGCCACAGTCGGATCGGGTCAAGACAACACCGCTAAACTTTGGGATCGTCAAGGCAAATTACTGGGAACATTTTTGGGACATAATGCACCAGTCGTCTATGTTGATATTAGCCCGTCAGGCAAGTTGATTGCTTCTGCTAGTGCCGACAGTACTGTAAAACTTTGGCAACGAGACGGAACTTTAGTCAGGACTTTCAATGATTTTAAAGCTATGGCGATTTCAGTTGCCTTCAGTCCTCAAGGTAATATCCTTGCCTCATCAAGTCAAGATGGTACGGTAAAACTTTGGAAACTTGACGGCACATTGATTAAAACTCTCAAAGAGGATAGCACAAGCGTTTGGCGACTGGCATTTAGCGCAGACGGTACTCGAATTGCTGTCGGCAGTGGAGACGGTACGATTAAAGTTTGGAAACTTGATGGCACGTTAGAGAGAAGTTTTCAAGGTCATAGTACTACCGTGTGGGTAGTTGCATTTAGCCCGGATGGTCAATCCCTTGCCTCTGGCAGTGCAGATGGTACAGTAAAGCTTTGGAAACTTGACGGTACTTTATTGAAAACTTTTACAGGTCATCGTGCAGCAGTGTGGGGACTTTCGTTTAGTCCCCAAGGTAATATAATCGCTTCGGGAAGCGTGGATAACATGGTGAAACTGTGGAACTTGGATGGTACGGAACTAGCGACACTAAGAGGACATAGTTCTGCGGTCAGAGGGGTTAACTTCAGCCAGGACGGCACTTTTTTGGCAACGGTTGGTGAAGACAACAAGCTGATTATATGGAATTTGCCGCGAATACTCAAGCTCAATTTACAGGAGTCAGCTTGCTTGCGCGTGCGGGATTATTTGAGGACGAATACAGAGGTGGAGGAGAAAAGCTGCAACTGACGGGTTTGAGTAACTAAATTTAGCTTGGCCTAATTCCTGCCATAATTAAATTGACTAACTCGAAGGCAAACTTATTCTCTAACCCACATTCCACACCCTAACTGTTACAAGTCATTAGCTTTCATTTCATGACTTAATCCTTTATTTTTTCATTTTTTAAAACTTTTTCCAATAGTTCCACCGCTCGCTGTCTTGAGGATGGCTTGGTACGACTTTCCATTTTGCCTGCATAGAAACATTTTTCAAAAACAATTCTCAAATAATTTTTTCAATCACTATAAATTGCCAGTTGCTCTTGCTTGGCTTTAAGGTTCGGCTCTTTCAACAGGTAAGGGAATTGTAATTCCTTCTTGCACTAAAGCATCAGTAAAAATTTTCCGGAGAACACGCTGTATCTGAAGATGCTTTCCTGGTTTAACTTTCGTTAACGTCCGTAACAATAAATTAGATTCTCCGATGCTCTCTACTCCATCTACCAGCGTAGATTCGAGTACATCTGAGTCATTTACTTTTAACTGTTCTCCTACAGACTCAATTACTTTGTACACATGAGTTAAATTAGAGTTATGAGGCACGCTAACTTCTACTACTGCAAAAGTATACTGTTTAGAGTAATTGGTAATTGAGCCAATATCACCATTACGAATAATCTGTAATTGACCATTGGGGTGTCTGACACGAGTGGTTCTAAGTTCAATTGCCTCTACGATTCCCTCTACAAACTTATCTTCTGCTTTTCCAGCCTGGATATAGTCAGCAACTAAGTAGTAATTTTCAAACAGAATAAAAAAGCCGCAAACCATATCTTTGACTAGTGTCTGCGCCCCAAAACCCACAGCTACACCAATAATTCCTGCACCAGCAAGTATGGGAGTGGGATTAATGTCAAGAGTATAAAGGATGGAGACAGTAGTACCAAAGTAAACTAGATATTGTAACAAACTACGCATGAGAGGAATGAGAGTCAGACGCCTGCTTGTTTGAATCTCATTAAGATTTTGGTCTTTGAATAATACTTCTTCCACAAGTAAGTAAACGACCTCAAACAAAACACGACTGATGAAAATGATGCCGACTATCTTTACAATTCGCAATCCAAAAATTGCAATATTGGCGATGAGCTGGACTTGCTGGATAACTAATGTTGCTACGCAGGTATAAATCACAAATTCCAGACACCGCTTTAAAAATGGGATTAGGTGTCGCAGGCGATCGTAGAATCTTAAAAGGTTATCAGGACTTGAGTATCTTATACTTAAAACATCTAGGTTATCAACAATTGCAGTAACTAATTTAGGTATAAGTAATCCTACAGCGACGATGAGATAAATCCGCAATAGGATGTACAGATACTCAGATACCACCACTGGTACTTTAAGAAATTTACTACACGAAATGACAGCCCACAGCCAGATCCCAATGGTAACAATATTGTTGAGGTTGGCAAAGAACGTATCAATACTTTCATCGTCGGCAGTGCTTTGTTCAAT
Organism: uncultured Calothrix sp.; assembly: GCA_964242965.1. Classification (GTDB taxonomy): domain Bacteria; phylum Cyanobacteriota; class Cyanobacteriia; order Cyanobacteriales; family Nostocaceae; genus JANNFJ01. The sequence goes on from CAXTCQ010000002.1 coordinate 56,118, forward strand.
GTTCTTAGCACGAATGTTAGCTACCTTGAGCCAATAGCGCACGAAATTGAGAGCGATCGCCACTAAAATAAAAGTTCCAATGCTTTGAGCGCTACCAATTCCTAAACTTACCCAAAATCCCGATGGAATACGGTCAATTAACAAGAGTGTGTATTGTTGAAGATTTTCGCGTCGATAGAGTAGAAAACCATTAGCACCCACAATCAAACTGCATGACAGCAAACAAGTAAGTATCAAAAACCCCTTAATATTTCGACGCAGAGTTTTGATACTTTTCCCCTCGCTTTTAACTATAGACTTTCTCAAAAAGAGTTTGAAGCATTTGTTCAAAAGCAAGTTCAATAATAAGAAAACGCCAATTACAATACCGACTTCAGCTAAGATAATTAATAAATCCATATTTGATACAAAAGCAACAATCTTACTTATTATTTTTGCAAAATCAAGATATACTTGAGACTATGTGTCTATTAAAAATGGCAACTTTATCCAAAAACGCAAGATTAGTTAAGAAAAAAACTTTCAATACTCATATCCTATTTAATAAGTTCCAAATAGAATCAGCTATTGTTATTCAGTCCATTTACAACCAATGTAACTGTATAAATATACGCACTATATTTGTGTTTAGCTATGATGTAGTCATGGTTATTATCAGGCTTAATCTCATCCACAACTTCGACGCGATCTGCCGTATTACTCATTCCACCTCCCCAAAAGTCGTAGAGCAAGCCACGTTGCTCAATATGCTCGCAGGGACTAGCAACAGTGTATATAACAGGTATATTGGTAGTAGTACAAGCCAGGGCAAACGCATCTTGTCAACAAGAACCTCTCAATGTCAATAAATTTCAAAATAATCGCATTAATGCCCGCTTCTTAACAAGATTTTAAGCGATCGCCTTAACCCTGAAAAACCAATCAAACAATAAATTCTTGTTCTGTCGTTAGCACACTAATTAAGGTTTTTGTCAAGATTAATTAAGATGCGTTTGCCCTGCACTACCCCATAAATGCCTCAAAGTTGCTTCTATCTGTGTGCATGGATGTAGTCCACAAAGTAAAATCTCGGACGAAGCCAGAATTTCAACCAAGCGTAAGCTCCTAGACCTAGTAATGCCGTCACAATTAAGGGTAAACCCAGCTTCCCTTGTAATCCATCGGGAAGGAGAGCAACAGCACAAACAGTAATAGCAAAGTAGATTAAAAGCACTACTTGCAAGCGTTGCACAACCAAAAGTGCTTCCCGACAGCTACGACAATTCTGGGTGTGTCGTAGGTTTCTGCTAGCGTCATGCCATCATCTAAAACCGATGCGGTCGGCAGTTGGGTGACATAGAAAATTTCATCAACAGTCGTCAGATATCCCGATGCGGTCAAGGCATAGGCAATTGCAGTGATATTGCAACAGAAGATGGGTTGTTAAAACTGATGTAGTTGAATCATTTCCAAATCTCGTTTGGAAATTTGAGCTAGGTTATCAAAATCCATTTTTATGTCTCCTTAGATACATGTATCGATTAACTTAGGACTTATGTTCAAACACAATCTATAATACCGTGTATAGCTATACCTTAATTGGCACAGCAGTAGACAGTTAATATTGAAATGCACTATTCAGAAGTCATTTACCGTTTATTCCAATTAAATTAGTAGTCCTAATTGGTTTACAAACAGTTTCTAAATCTGACTTTAGGTGTTTGAAGTCTTTGCTCAAGCATAGATCAAATTTTGTACTCTTTCCAAGCTCATGCAATAAACATATTAATAAAAAATAAGAAACTTATAGCAATACTAAAATTTTCTCATACCTAAAACAAGCAAGATGCCAACTTACAGGATATTTTATTTTGTTGAGTTTCCTTAACTGTCTAGCTTATCTGTCTTATCTGCTATTGCAACTAGCGCTAAAATATCTGACACTATATTATTCAGAAAATCTATAATATCATTCTAAAAATCATCGTTGCCGTTATACCGATTTAATATGAAGTTGCATAAATATTGAACCCCACCCTAACCCTCCCCACTTGCGGGGAGGGTTAGGGTTGGGTAAAATTCTATACAGCTAGCCCGAAGGGCTAGCTGAGTCCTAAGAGGACACGCTACGCGAACGCTAACACAAAGAATTGGTATTACGCTTATGAGAGGGTGTTTATAAATAAAATCTGTCCCAAGCTGAGGAGCGTACAGAATCTAGGGTTTGAGGCTCAGTCCAAAGATGCTTCACTGCGCTATCGCTCCGTTCAGCATGACAAAGCTCGGTTTTTTGCCGAATTTATAAACACGCTCTGAGAGAACTAGTCCTTGCTTCTATAGAAGCTTGGTTCGTTTTTTCCGAACAGATAGGTTTGTTTGACTGATTGACTTTTGCCGTCGTGAAGCATGGATATCGATTTAGCTCAATAAGCATTAATCTACTCTAAAAGCAATTAACAAAGGAGCATAACTATCATGACTCTTAGTCAACAAAGATGTATTCCTGGAATCATCGGGAGGCTGGAATTATTAGCACATACTGAGTTTGAGCGCAAGTTAATTGAAAAAAACTTACAGTTGGATGCCTCTATTAACCGAGAATACCCTGTTTGCCTGCTTGTTAATGCGACAGATACTCCAGATCGCACTCAAATCGCGCTAGGAGCCTCACAAAGCTTTACGTCTCTACTTGTCAAGTACGGGCATTTACTACACTCAATGGGTGCTGGTTTTCTCGTAGTTACCTCCAATAGTGCCCATGCTTTTTACGAACAAGTTCAGCCGCAGTTACCAATTCCCTGGATTCACCTCATTGATACCACTTCTAGATTTATTCTCAACAATTACCCTGATGTCAAGAAAGTTGGTATTCTTGCTTCGGATGCCACAATACAATCCGGATTGTACAGTCAGAACCTAGCGAAACTTGGTATCACCTCTATATCACCAATACTGGATTCACAGCTTCAGCAGATGGTTATGAGAGCAGTTTATGATTCTGAGTGGGGAATTAACGTGACGGGAACCCAGGTTTCAAAACAGGCAATGAGCATTTTAGAAACAGCAAGTTACTGGCTTTTAGATCGAGGAGCAGAGATTGCGATCGCTGGATGCGCGGAATTATCTGTAGGATTTGCGCGTATGGCAACAGTAGCAATTCCTTGGGTCGATCCCTTAGATGTGCTTGCGGAGATTACTCTCGATTTAGCATTCGGACATACTAGGCTTGAAAGTTCCCTACATCTCTGCACGAACTGTGACAATGTGAGAAACCATTATTGCTGATTTTTTTTATGCGTTTCCGTCGATTGCGAAATCTCGAACCCGAAAGGCTTGTCCTTAGACATCGCTGCTGATTCTAGTTTGATTTTGTGTTCATTTTTAAGGTAAATATCTATCGTAATTTGCTCCTTTTGTAATGGGTTAACAGCAATTCATTTTTGCAATTGATAATCTTGTATAGAAACAAGTTGCCAATTAGATTCTTGTGAAAGTTCTAATACCCATTGATGATAATTAAATAAGCTTTCTCTATGACCAACGCTGATAAAAGTTGTTTTCGTTTCTTGTAACTGTCGATATAAATTACCTTCGTTATTTAAATCTAAAGCACTCGTTGCTTCATCTAAGATAGTGAAACTAGAATGTGTAATTAATAGCCGTGCAAAAGCGAGGCGTTGTTGTTCTCCTAACGACAATATATTTTCCCAAGGAACTTCTGTATCAAAGCCATCTACGCGGGTAAGTAAGTGTTGCAGGTTAACTTGTTGCAAAATGTGTTCAAGTTCGCGATCGCTCATTTTCCTGTCTGTGTGAGGATAGAGCAACTGTTCGCGCAAAGTCCCTAAAATGATATAAGGGCGTTGGGGTAAGAATAATACTTCTTTTAGAGGAGGACGCACTAGACGACCAGTTCCCGCATTCCACAAACCAGCGATCGCTCTCAACAAAGAACTTTTACCCCTACCACTAGGGCCAACAATCAATAACCCTTCTCCTGGCTGAACAGCAACTGACAAATTTTCAACAATCACCTGTTCATAATTTGGCGTTTGTAAAGTCACATTCTCAAAAGCTAAACGTTCTTCTTCTAAGATTTGAATAGTACTGACGTTCTCTGGTTGTTTACTAGCAGCATCTAAAGCATCTGAAAACTCTGCTAAACGCTTTACATAGCCAGAAAATCGCCCTGAAATTCCAAATTCAGCTATTAGTTCTCCCAAAGCATTAGAAAACATAAAGCAAGCAAAACTAACTTGGTTAATTTCTCCATAATCAATTTGATCCTGAATAAATAAAGGTGTAAGAATAAACATTGAAAAGACGCCAATTGCAGACTGATATGCTCTGCCAAAAGCGTCTTGTCCCCTCTCCAAATTTAGTCGGCGTTCAGCAGTTTTTAAAACATTATTAAATCGTCTCTGAATTATATTTAGTTCTTCATTTTCTCCCTGAAAAAAAGCGATTGATTCAGCGTGATTACGAACATGAGTTAAGCAATAAGTAAAATCTGCTTTAAATGCAAGTTCTTCTTGATTAACTTTATTTATTGCTTGATTCAAGTAAACAGCTATTAAATTACCTATAATTGTATAAATAACTAAACAAATTGCGATTTGTGAAGAAACTGTCCAGAGGATTATCAAAGCACTTCCCATTTCTAAAGATTTTTCTAGTAAAGAAGATGAGAATCTCAAACCAATATTAGTAATAGGTTCTATTTCTTGGGATAAGCGTTGATCTGGATTATCTATATCAGATTCAAAATTGATTTTATAATAAGCTTGATTGCTTAAATATTTTTCTAAAATATGAATATTTAGCCATTTGTACCAGTCAAGAATTATTTTTTTTCTAACATATCTCAAAAGAGTTACTAATAATACTATTCCGACAATAATGAGACTGGATATCCATAAAGTACTATTATATTTAGAAAGGTCTCTCTCTTCAATAACGATATCAATTACATAGCGATTCCAGTAGCTATTTGCAGCATTTATACCTACAATTGTGACTATTAATAATATTAGGAGAATCAGCATTCCCCATGAGCGAATCACATCTGGAAATACTCTTCCTTCTGCTTTTGTTGGATACCAATAAGGTTGAGCAACTACTTTCACATCCTTCCAAAATTGAATCAAGGCTGAAAAAGGGTTTGTTGTGTTTTGCTCGCGCACAGATGGAGTTTGCATATTCTAAAAATGTAGCCGTTACTAATTACACTAGGAATTTTGAAATGGCCTTTGAGAATTAAGTTAGACTCAAAGGCCATTTTTTCTTTTAGAGAATGTCTGAAAACTTTTATGGTATTGTATTCGAGATTTGTAGATCCCCCTAAATTCCCCTTTTTAAGGAGGACTTTAATTAAATTTCCCCCTTTTTAAGGGGAGCCAGCGCTGTGGTGAGGCAGTCCGGTCTTGGGGGTTCCCCACAGGAGGAACTGCCGAAAGGGTTTCCCGACTTGTTCGCGTCGCGTTTCCCCTCGGTATAAGCGACTGGCGTGGGCTAGGGGGATCAAATCAAATGCACTAGATCAATGGTTCCTCATCAACAATTTCGATTGTTTTGGGAGAAGGGCCTTCGTTAGACTCAGTAACGACTACTGGACTAATATAATGTTTCAGTTTGAGTTTTAACTCATCTGTAATGGGCAAATCTTGAATTTCTTTGAGAAGAAATCTGACAGATTCAGTTTTACTACGTTCTGTATAGATGAGCTTGAGAACGTTTTCAATTCCAAATCCCGCTATATATTCCCCTAGAATGCCTACCAGTCCAAGCAGTCCTAAACCTCCTAAGAGGCCTAAAGGGCCGCCTAGCGATGAAAGCATAGCGACAACGGCAGCCACACTACCCCCTGATGTAGCCGTTGCAATCACGAAAAGTATGCCGGGAAGACCTAAACCAGAAATTTTTTTGACGAGTTCATCCATTGTACTTACCTACAATCCTCATAAAGTGAAAACATGACTAAGATAGTCATTACTAATTTCTTTTGTGAAGAAATTAAAAATCTTACATCTTGCACCAGTTAGCTGGTGCAAGATATAAGAAATCTGATTTAGCCCAACAGAATACTACACAGTTCATCGATTTGTTGACTTTTTTCAGATATTAGTCGATGGGCTATAGCTTGTAATTGACGAGTATTTTGTAGTTTGGTATTATCTATTTCTTCTAGTTTACCATCTAAAAATGTTTGAAAGCGATAATAAAAACTTTCAGCTTCTTTATCACTAGGTTCAAACAACTGTTCTAATTCTCCAGCTACCACTTCACTACCACCGTCAAACACAATATTTAAAAGTGGTCTTCCCCATTGCAAGAGTCCCCAATTTTTGACTTCTTTATAAGGATAGACACTAGTCAGCGAACCTGTACCTAAAGAAACTACTAAAATATCTTCTGTACTGAGGACTTTTTGTGCTCGTTTACTACTAATTTGTGCTTCTAAAATAGCTAAATGAGCTGGATTATTAGCAAATACTCCACCATCGATTAAAGTATAGACGATACCGCTATTGTGGGAGTTTACAATACGATGAGGAGCAAAATAAGTCGGAGTGGCACTAGTTGCTAATGCTGCATCTAGGAGCGAAAAACCCCCACATAACTTACGAAAATTCTTAGATTCTATTTGCTGTTTTTCTAGTTGGTTTGTAAAAAATACCGGAATTCGCTGCTCGATCTCGTAACTCGTTACGAAAACTTCTTTGAGATTATTTTCTAGAGGGGCGTTACCAAAATATTGTCTTAAAATTTCTTCTTTGCTTTCGGAAGGATATTTTGGCTGGAGAAATATATCCTCTAATGGTCCAAGTAGTCTTTCAAACAACGGCTCATAAAATATTTCTACCCCATACTCAAGAAATAGCTGTAGGAGATCCTCAGCAGTGTATTCAGCTAGTGGCAAGCTATCAGATACATCGGAACTTAATCGGGGTTTAGTTAATCCAAGTGCTAAAATTCCGCCACTGGAAGTGCCAGCAATTAAATCAAACAAACTGAATATAGGCTTTTGTGTCCGCCTTTCAATTTCTGCTAGGATGAATGCAGGAATCATGCCTCGAATACCGCCTCCATCAATGGAAAGTATTTTATATTTGGGACGGGCTTTTGTATTCATGGTTTTTGGCGATTCCTCAGCCGTTAATATTTGTGCTTGTTGGATATTGACAGGATCTTCAGTTTGGTCTGTTTTGATTTTCTCGTCATGTGGCTGCACGAGTGGGATTGGAATAATCTCGGATTTTTCGCTGTTTGTTTCTGTCTGTTGAATTTTTTTTGGTTGGTGTTCGTTGTCGCTTACTAACGATATCGTTGCTGCTAATAAATTTGTGGTTAGTGGTGAGATATTTTCTTCGGGAATAACTGCTGTCTCAATTTGGATCTCTTCTTGAATATTTTCTTGATTCGATGATTCTGCTAAAAATGGAACTGGATTTGATGATTGTGTTGCAAATGGAATTTCTGCTAAAGACCAAATAGGATTACCACGAAAATTTCCTTGATAAGACTTTCCAGTTTGGTTTTTGACAGTTGTTCCTTGCCCATCGTCCAATTTCCAGTAAGCCTCTAATCCTGCTTCATCGCCGATTATTAATCCACAACGATGAGTGTGGATTTGTGCCTGAGTACAGGGATAATTCCAAACGCTAATGTTTGCTAATTGTCCTTTGAAATAGACCTGTTTATGTAACGTTGCTCCTAGAGTTATAGAACTTGTTGCTTTGTTTAAAGATGAACCTCTAAGAGAATCGTTGTATTCACAATCGTCAAGATATACGGATAGTTGACCATTATTAAAAACAATAGCAAAAAAGTGCCATTGTCCTATAGTTAATTCTCCTTGCCCTACGGTTTTGATACTCTTGCTAACACTTTCATCAATGTAGACATCTAAGCTTCCTGTTTCACTAATGCCGAATTCAAAATTATCGCTGTATGCCTCTGAAGAACGGGCAAAAAATACATTGCGTGTTCCGTAACTAGTTGCTTTATTTGTTAGCTCATGTGGATTTACCCATCCTGAAACTGTAAAAGCTGAACTCCCTTGAGCGAAAACGCTGCCAATATCGTTTCTGCCAAAATCTATATAATCATTTACCCCATCAAATGTCAAAACTGTTTGTGTATTTACTAGGTTTATCACAAGGATTTAATCTCCAAATATAAATAATTCGTAATTTTAAATAAGCGATTTAATATCAATAAAGTTAATAGAAAAATCACATTAACAACTTTTAAAGTGGTAGGAGAGGATGTAGTCGTGGCAGCAGCTATCTTTCTCTAAAGGACACCACTGCTAACGTGGTATTCAAATAAGTACTTATAGGATAGAAGAAAAGAAAAATGCATAAGGCTCAATACCCTAATTTTTATTAGTCAGCAATACTTCTGCGATCGCCTGCGAAATGGGGTAGTGTGGTGAATATATCTCCATCCAAAAAAATTCCCCGACTGGGTTAACTTCGAGGAATATATGCTGACCATCGGGAGTGACAATAATATCAATTGCTCCATAGTTTAAGCCAAAATAAGCCATCATTTCGAGCAGTTTTTTCTCAATATCTTCTGGCAAGTCGTAGGGCTGCCAATTTTGGACTAAGGCTCTTCCCTCTTTGCGCCAGTCGTAAGTAGATCCTTTCAAGCTTTGAGAATCTACTGCGGCAGTAAATACGCGGTGTCCAACAATAGTTGTCCGCAACTCCAGCGCCTTCGGTACATTTTCTTGAAAGGTCATTGGACAAAAACGCAGTCCTTCCATATTCTCCAGATCATCATTTGTAATTGGAGTGGTAAACACAACGTTTTCTCGCCCCTGCCGATCGTAAATAGCAAAGGAAGAAAGCATCTTGGTAACTATACCTTGCTTACACTCTTGAGCAAATTGCTTGACTGCTTCTGGATTGTTTGAAGTCAGAGTACGTGGAGTTACAAGACCAACTTTTCGTGCAACTTGCAATTGTAGTTGCTTATTATTAGCCCGATCCACATTCGACATTTTATCAAAGTGGAATCCTTGAAGACTGGCAATCATACCCCTGACTGTAGCGCGACATTCGTTAATTGACGCATCTCTGTATTGCTTGTCCATTGAGTCGGGGATTTTTTGTCCGTAGCGCATCCGCCGATACCAAACTGAAGAGACCTCACTCAAATCTAGCTTCTGTTCGCCATCAGTAATAATTACCCGTTCAGTATCGCCGGAGTAAATATCTAGCTTGACTTCGGTGGGATATCTGTCTGTGTCAAACCGAAATGCTTTTTCTTCTCTAGCCTCAATTTCTTTGATGACTAGAGGAATGCTTTCGTTGTCTTTACTAAATGTGACTATTAATACGGTCATAAAAAGTATGAAGTGTGAATGTAGATCCCTTTTGGGCAGCTTGCCGCAGGCTAGTATCAAATATTAAGTTCTTGATTATTCATCCTTTTTTTGAAGTAGGGCATCTGCGATCGCACTTGCAATAGGCAAGTCCAAATCTTTCTCCAACATTCCCCACTCTCCTACAGGGTTGATTTCCAAAAAGACGTATTCGCCCGATGGTGTGACGATGAAATCTAACGCTCCAAACAACAGCCCAAATTTCTCCATAAAGGCTTTGAGACGGCGAACTACATCATCAGCAAGCTGGTGGTGTTGCCATGCGCCAATATCAACACCGGGTTTACGCCAATCAACTTTGGCTGCTGCATACACATCTGGATTTAGCGCCCCCACAAATACATTACCATTCACATACACTACCCGTAATTCCTGGTGCTTCGGAATTTGCTCTTGAAAAACCATTGGGCAATAGCGCAGTGACTCAGCATCTTGTAAGTCTTCTTCTTTGACGATGCTGGTGTACAGAAAAAACGAGGAGTTAGCTTCCATACTGTAGGAAAGAGGAGTTAAGAGCTTGCTCACCATTTTGCCCTTGACTTGCTGGAAAAACTCTCGTGCTGCTTGGGCTTTGTTGGTGATAAGAGTCTGGGGAATAACAAAACCTACTTCAGACGCAATCCGCAGTTGACGCAGCTTGTTACTTGCATGATCTATCCGCTCTAAATTATCTACCCAACGAGCTTCCTTGAGGCTGTCCCAAAAACCATCTAAAGTTGCTTGTGATTCTCTAACGCAAGCTTCTCGGAACTTTGGCGCTAATTCTTGACTCAGTTGTGGTTCCCAAATGCGGCGCAACCAAATAGCTTGTACCTGCTCTGTGCTGATAGAGTGGTTGCTACATTCTATAGTGTGGTAGCTTTTTGACTTATCAAAATGTGCTGTTAATTGCACTTCTAGAGGAAACTTATCAGTATCTAGACGAAATGGTTGCACCCCTTTTTGTGATAAGGCTTCTGCCACTCTATCTATTGTGAAGAAATCACCACTGTGGGTGATTAATAAAACAACATCACGAGACAGGTGCATAAAATATATTTTATTTGATAATTTTAGGAGGTAGCTATTAAGGAATAGCAAAGAAATTGATTTCTATTACCAAAAATTTTTGAATAATTTAGGGAGCTAGAAAAAGCAATCACCTCCATGTTATTAATGAGGTAATATGAAAGCGATCGCGTCTATAATAGTAATTTTCAGTTACTATAATAGTAGTTTTCAGTTAATTGATAACTGCTACTACATTGAATTCGGATGAAGCTAATTACAAGGTATATTCCCGATCGGGAAGGTACTTTCAGATGCAAAAGACTAAATTATTTGTCTTCAAAATCTGAAGGAAACTTGTAAGTAAAAGGAACATCTGTTCCGTCAGTAGCTTGCTCTTCCAAGAAACGCGCAAAGAACGGTACCGCTCCGACATCCACTGTTTTGACTATTTTGACTGTGTTTGTAGGCATAATGTTTTCCTCAAAGAAAATTGTTTTTGCAACTAAAAATATATCAGTAATGAAATATATGTTCAAGGTCAGTTAAGACAGTTAAAAAGTAATTTTTATAATATATTCAATGAAAGTTAAGACAGTTAAGACAGTTAAGAAGGTTAAGAAAAAATTATTTAATAATTATCAAATGCAAAATGGAGCGAAGCACAATGTTCGCGCTGAGTCCTAAGAGGACTCGCTCCGCGTTAGCGTTCGCGTAGCGTTGCCGCAGGCTAGCTTCGCCTTAGCGATACGCGTTCCCGCTTTCTTCGCATCTTAAGTACATACGGCGTTTTCGTGATTCTAAGCGCAAGCGCACGCTACCCTAGCCTTCGCCAACCCCTTCGGGGAACGGGAAAGCTTCGCTAACACTTCGTTCCGCACTCCTAGCTCCTAAGCCCTAGCCTGCGGTAGCGGCTTCGCCTTACGGGCTGGCTGCGCCAACGGAGAAGCAAGCAACAGAATGACATATTATACCTATGTTCGACTTTTCAAACATCCTCTAAAAAAGCTAATAGCTAAACTCTCAGCCATTTCAACACACTTGGGTTCTTGTCATAGCGGTACGTCAAGCCGTCCCTAGTAGTGATAGAGGCACCTTTGCTTGCTTTACTTCTAACAGAGCTAATAGAATAGTGAGTTAATTCGCTTATTTCCTTATGAGAAAGCCCCTCACTTGTGATTGTTTCCGTCAATATTTGTGATTGACTTCGCGGCTCATGATTGGACGTGCTTTGAATATTTCTTATTTGTTGATTTCGATAATTCTGCACAGTCACAAGTTGCCAACTAGAATCTTGCGAAAGTTCCAGAACCCATTGATGATAATTAAATAAACTTTCTCGATGCCCAACACTAATAAACGTTGTTTTCGTCTCTTGTAACTGTTGATATAAATTTCCTTCATTCTTCAAATCTAAGGCACTTGTTGCTTCATCTAATATAGTGAACCTTGGATTAGTCACTAACAAGCGTGCGAAAGCCAGCCGTTGTTGTTCTCCCAAGGACAATATATTCTCCCAAGGAACTTCAGTATCAAAACCTTCAACTCGACTTAGTAAGTTTTGTAGATTAACTTGTTGCAAAACTTCTTCAAGTTCTGCGTCGGTCAATTGACGATTAGTTTTAGGATAAAGCAACTGTTCGCGCAAAGTTCCCAGAATTATATAAGGACGTTGGGGTAAAAATAAGACTTCTTTTAGGGGAGGACGCACCAAACGGCCAGTTCCTGCATTCCACAAACCAGCGATCGCTCTCAACATAGAACTTTTACCTCGACCACTTGGCCCAACAATCAATAAACCTTCTCCTGGCTGAACAGCTAGTGACAAGTTTTCGACGATTACCTGTTCATAGTTTGGCGTTTGTAAAGTGACGTTCTCAAAAGCAAAATAATTATCCTCTATTGTTTTAATAGTACCGACGTTTTCAGGTTGTTTTGCCACTGCTTCTAAAGCATCTGAAAAATCAGATAAACGCTGAACGTAACTAGAAAATCGCCCAGAAACGCCAAATTCAGCTATCAATTCTTCCAAAGCACCAGCAAAGTAATAGCAAGCTGTAGTAGCTTGTCCAATTTGTCCGAAATCAATTTCACTTCTAATAAATAAAGGCGCGAGTACTAAGAGCGTAAGAAATTCGATAGTAGCCCGATATCCTCTATTAAAAATTGCCTGACTTCTCTCCCAATTAATCTTGTCTTTAATATTTTTTATGAGATGAATAAATCGGCGTTGAATTATATGTAGTTCCTGTTTTTCTCCTTGAAAAAAAGCTATTGACTCAGCGTGATTGCGGACATGAGTCAAACAGTAACTATAATCAGCTTTAGATTCAAGTTCTGCTTGATTAATCTTAATTAATTCTTGATTTAAGTAAACTGCAATAAAGTTGCCTATAATTGTATAGATAAGCAGAGCAACAGCTATCTGTTGGGAAATTGACCAGACAACTATTAAAAAAGTTACCATTTCCAGTGCTTTTTCTAGTAAAGTAGCTGAAAAACTGAGCGCACTACTGGTTATTGGTTCGATTTCTTGAGATAAACGTTGATCTGGGTTATCAATATCAGCTTTAAAATTAATTTTATAATAAGCACGATTGTTCAAATATTTATTTAAAATATGATTATTTAGCCATTGATACCAATCAAGAGAAATTTGTTTTCTAATAAATTTACTAAATCCGACTAAAAGCGTTATCAAGACAAGTCCAACAGCATAAAATGATATAGTATAAGTAAATTTAGAATAATCTTTTTCTTGAATGATCACATCGATTAAATAGCGATGAATGAAACTATTATAAGTATTTGCAGCTACAAGGGCCAATATTAGCAATATTAGTAGAATAAGCATTCCCCAGGCGCGAATAACGTCTGAAAAGGCTCTTTCTCCTGGCTTTGTTGGATACCAGTAAGGTCCGGCGATCGCTCTTATATCTTGCCAAAATTGAATAAAATCTGAAAAAGCATTTGTTGAGGCTTTAGCTTGAACAACTTGAGTTTGCATATTTTTGAAATTAAACTAAAAACTTTTAGAACTAGATTTAATACTTTATTTTTCCACAGTTGGAATTGAATTTGGTTATAAGTAGTAACTATAATACAATTCCTTACATTTAAAGGGTCTTTACAGACAATGTAGAGACACAAATTTATAGTCTCTACATTGTTTTTTACCAAATATCTATTGATTGGTTTGTTGCTTGTTCAAGAAATTTTCGAGTTTTTGAACTAGGGTCTGGACATGAGGTGGTGACACCATGTTTAGATGATTACCAGGAACTACAACCGTTTCTATATGTTCCACTAGTTTGTTCCAGTGATATTCAAAATCTATATCAGTCTCACTGGCTTTAAATAGAACAATTGAACCTGAGTAATGTTGAGCTTTGTAATTTTGTACGGCTTGACCGTTGATTTGAGAAATTTTTAGAAGATGGGGAGCTTGCTCGAAGTCAAAACCTTCTATAACTATATTTTTCTGTCTAGCTTGTTCCTCGACATAAATTATCTGCTTTTCTGGCTCTAATTGCCGCAGCTCCTCTAAACAGAGGTCGAAACGATCTTTGAATAACTCTACTAATAGAAAAGCATTGTCTATTAGTCCTTTGTAACTTAGACAAGGAGGATTAGTATCTATTAGAACTAACAGAGCTATTTGTTCACCTTGATGGGAAAGTTGTTGAGCCATCTCAAAAGCTACTAAGCCACCAAAAGACCAGCCCGAAAGAAAATAAGGACCATGAGGTTGAACTGTTTGTAACTCTTGGATATAGTGAGTTGCCATTTGTTCAACGCTAGTATGAGGTTGATTTTCGGGATTTAAACCAACAGATTGTAGTCCATAAAATGGTCGTTCTGAACTCAAATAATAAGCAAGGTGGTGATAGCAAAGAACATTTCCCCCACCAGGATGAACACAAAACAGAGGTGGTTGATTGCCGTTAGTTTTAATAGGAACTAGGGCAGACCAAGGTAAAGAATGTGTTGAGGAATTCAAAAAATGTGCTATTTGTTCAATAGTAGGATATTGGAACAAAATAGCTAAAGGTAAATTTATCTGGAAATGTTTTTGAATCTGGGACATGAGACGGACAGCTAGAAGAGAATGACCCCCAAGTTCAAAGAAGTTATCTCCGATACTGACAGGATGAATGCCCAGAATGTTTTCCCAAATTTGTACTAGTTGAAATTCCCAAAGATTTCGGGGTGCGTCAAAGCCTTTTCGCAGTTGCTTTTGAATAAGTTTTTGAGGCGGTTTAACTTGCGGAATTTGATCTGCTGAAATCCTTTCAATCAGTGTTCCAAGGTGCTGCTCTGGAAGGTCAACAATGCTGTTCAACAAAGCCTGAAAATGTTCAATAATCTGGGTTATAGCTGGATTATCATAACGGTATCGGTTGTAGATAATGCGGAAATCTAACTCTGAACTTGGGCTAACTAGGATTGTGAGGGCATATTTCGTTTGTGCGCCTATAGAACTCATGTCGTGGTTCGCAGAGCGTTGTACTGATGAATCGACTGGATAGTTTTGAAAAACTAGAAGACTCTCGTAGAGAGGTAACGAGCCGGGTATTTCACTCCATTCGTGAATTTGTCCTTCGGAGCAGTATTCGTAATCGCTTTGCGCGAAGCCTTGATCCTGGATATCTCTTAGCCAAGACCAAAGTGATGCTTGGGGAGAAACCTGAAGCCGTATTGGTAAGGTATTAATGAAGAGACCTAACATGGATTCGGCCCCTACCAATTCCGAGGGACGGCCAGAGAAAGTCGCGCCAAATACCACATCTTCGAGATTGCTATAGCGACTTAAAAGCAAGCCCCAAACGCCTTGAACTAGAATATTTAAGGTTAAGTGATGTTGCCGTACCAAAGACTGTAAAGCTGTAGTCGCTGAAGCTGGTAAGCTGGCTTTTTGTTCGCCATAACGCTCTTCCTGGGCAGACAAATAAACAGGTTCAGCTTCTATTCCTAATGGGGTTGGGCTTTTGAAACCTTGAAGTTTGTTCCGCCAGAACGCCTCTGCCTGCGACAAATCCTGCTGTTTTAACCAGGCGATATAATTTCTGTAAGGATGGCTGGGTTCCAGTAATAAATCTTGACCTTTGCTGAATGCCTCGTAGAATGCGAAAACCTCCTTGAAGATCAGAGGCACGCACCAGCCATCTGTAAGGATGTGATGCGAAGTCCAGATGAATTGATAGGCATTCGAGCTTACTCGGAAAAGTGCCAAACGCATTAGCGGTGGTTCAGCCATCTCGAAACCACGCAGTCGGTCTGCACTGAGATAAATTTCTAATTTTTCTTGTTGCTGGGACAGACAAAGCTCGCGCCAATCTTGCTGTTCCAGTGAAATTTCCACACCTTTGAGTATAACTTGAAGTGGCTCATCTCGATCTTCCCAAATAAAAGCTGTTCTGAAAATTGAATGGCGATCGACGACACGTTGCCAAGCTCTTTCAAAGGCTAAAGAGTCTAGTTTTTCTTGCAAGTTTAAAATGCACTGCTCAATATGTATCCCTGACTCAGAAGCAGATAGAGTCTCAAAAAGCATTCCCTGTTGTGAAGGAGAAAGTGGATAAATTGATTCAATGTTTTTAGTTGGGAATCGAGTTAATAATTCATCCAGTTGTAATTGATTTAACTGGGAAGAAGGAAAATCACTCGGTGTATATCCTCTATTTTCTACTAACTGACAATGTTCGATTATTGACCTGATTGCTTGAACATAGCTCTGTGCCAATTTATCCACTGTGGAACGAGTATGCACATGACTATTGTAAGTCCAATCGATTCCTAATTCACCTTCTACTACTAGAGCATTAATATCGAATAGGTGGTCACGAGTTTGCTTTAAACTTTGGCTAGCTCCAGTCGATTCAGGTGCAAATTTCCAGCCAGTTTCTGATTGTACTTGGTCAAATTGTCCCAGGTAATTAAAACTAATTTCTGAAGCGGGAATTGTCTTTATTTGTTCATTAACTGTTGTATCTTTACACAAGTAACGCAATATACCGTAGCCAATCCCACGATTAGGAATCGCTCGTAATTGTTCTTTGATCGATTTGATAATTTCTCCTGGTTGGTTTAATGAAGGTAGTTGCAATAATACGGGAAACAAACTAGTAAACCAACCTACTGTCCGCGATAAGTCTACATCTGAAAGTAGTTCTTCTCTGCCATGTCCCTCTAGGTCAATTAGTACGGTTGAATTTCCCGTCCACTCTGCTATTGAAGCTACTAATGCACTTAGCAGTATGTCGTTAATTTGTGTGTTGTAAGCTTCATTTACTGATAACAGCAGAGTTTGGGTTTCTTCTTGACTTAATTTCACTGACACACATGCAGCACTACCTACTGTATTTTCTTGTTGAATATTAGCATAATCTAATGGTAGCGGTGTTATCTGAGACCAAGGTTGGTTCAGCCAATAGTCTAACTCAAGTTTTATAATTTCTAACTGTGCATAATTATTTAATTTTTCTGCCCAATCAATAAATGCTGTTGTTTTCGCACTTAGCTTTGGAGGTTTTTGAGTAATTAATTGTTGATAAATTATTTGTAAGTCTGATAATAAAATTCGCCAACTTACACCATCTACTGCTAAATGATGAATAATAATTAGTAACCTAGCATCGCTTTCACTACCTAAGTTAAACATCACTACTTGCATTATCGCCCCTGTTGACAAGTTTAAACTTGTTTGATATCCTGCAGCAATTTTTTCTAGAGCTAGTGGTTGTTCGCGTCTAGGCATTGATGATAAATCTACTACGACAAATGGTACTCTGTCATCTAACCCTTGGTTTATTTGTTTGTGTTCATCTGCAAGGGATGTGAATTTTAAGCGTAAAGCATCGTGATGTTCGAGTAATTTTTTCAAGGCTATTTCAATTAATTCACTTTGCAGATGATTCGGAATCTGCAATAAAACTGATTGGTTATAATGGTGGGCTTCTGGGCGATTTTGTGCAAAGAACCTTTGTTGAATGGGTGTTAGGGATGCAACTCCAGTCACTATACCTTGTTTAGACTCAACACTCACTGTTGTATTTGCAACCCTAGCAAGTTCGGCGATGGTTTGGTTTTGGAATATTTGTTTGGGAGTAATTTGTATTCCTGAGTTTTTGGCACGAGAAACTATTTGAATACTCAGGATCGAGTCGCCACCAATTTCAAAAAAGTTGTCGTGGATGCTAACTTTCTCTTTAAGAAGCAGTTCTTGCCAGATGTCGGTTAAAATTTGTTCTATAGCTGTACGTGGTGCTACGTATTCATGTTCCCGGCTAATTTCCCCATCAGGTGTTGGTAGTGCTTTACGGTCTATTTTGCCGTTGGGTGTTAATGGTAGGTTGTCTAAGGTGACAAAGCCACTGGGAATCATGTATTCTGGTAGCTGTTGCTTGAGGAATTGACGCAGTTGATTCGCGGTGAGCGATTCATGACTCGGAACTACATAAGCAATTAAGCGTTTGTTACCTGGAATATCCTCTGTTACGATAACTACGGCTTGTTGGATTTGGGGGTGGGTATTGAGAACTGCTTCGATTTCTGCAAGTTCGATACGGAAACCGCGAATCTTCACTTGGTTATCGATGCGACCAAGGTATTCAATATTACCATTCGGTAAATAACGTGCCAAATCCCCAGTTTTGTATAATCTACTCCCTTCTGCCTTCTGCCTCCTGCCTTCTGCCTTCTCAAAAGGATTCAGGATAAATTTTTCTTGTGTGAGTTCTGGGCAGTTGAGGTAGCCTTTTGCCAAGCACGCACCACCAATATACAATTCTCCTGGCACACCAATGGGAACAGGCTGTAAATACGTGTCTAGAATATATACAGTCCTGTTAGGCAGAGGACGACCAATAGGTATTTTTTTGAGATTAGTATCTTCACTCAACTGGGGAAGAATTTCAAACAGGGTTGCGGTGATGGTTGTCTCTGTGGGACCATAAGCGTTGACTAGACGAACACAAGACATTGGGCTTTGCTGCCAAATGGTAACATATTCGGGCAACATTACATCTCCACCAACAAGCACAAGTCTCAGTTGGCTGTTGGTATCTAACACTTGTGTTTTGACCCACTCTTGAGCTAATTGTTGCCAATAGGCTGTTGGAAGATTAACAACAGTAAGTCCAAAATCCGAAATTATTTTTTGGAAGTTTGTTGGAGTCCATACATCTGAACCTCGCAGTACCAAGGTTGCACCAACTATTAGTGTCGGAAATATCTGTTCTAATGAGGCATCGAAGTTGATTGAGGCAAACTGGAGTACGCGATCGCTTTGTACAAGTGCGTAAGCTTGTTGAATAATACAGCAGTGGTTGGCGAGCGCGCTATGTGGGATCGTAACCCCTTTGGGTCTGCCTGTAGAACCAGAGGTATAAATCACATAAGCCAAGTTACTATCTCGCACAGTAGCGATGGCGTCAGCCTCACATAATGCGATACCTACGGTAAGCTGCGCTAACGCATTATCCTGACTTGACTGAGAAATAAATTGCCAGTCAGTATCTAAACATACAACTTGCCCTTGATGGTGAGGCAAATTTTCAAGGAGTTGCTGTTGTGTCAGCAGCACTGGAATTTGAGCATCTTCAAGCATAAAGCTCAAGCGTTCAGTAGGATACTCAGGGTCAAGTGGCACATAAGCCCCACCAGCCTTGAGAATACCCAGTAGTGCCACCACCATTAACAGCGATCGCTCTACACACAACCCTACCAGCATATCTGGTTTTACACCCAAGGACTGCAAGTAATGAGCTAGCTGGTTAGCGCGACAATTCAACTGATGATAAGTGAGTTGTCGATCGTCAAATATGACTGCCACAGCATCCGGGGTGCGCTGAACTTGCTCCTCAAACAACTGATGGATGCACTTATTAGAGGAATAGTCTCCTTGAGTGTTGTTCCACTCAACAAGTAACTGGCGTTGTTCAACTTCTGTCAACAAGGGCAATTGATAAATTTTCTGCTGCGGGTTAGTAACAATGCCTTCTAGCAATGTTACAAAATGACCCGTCATTCGCTCAATGGTACTAGCATCAAACAAGTCAGTGTTATACTCCCACGCGCCTACCAGCCCAGTAGCAGTTTTCTGCATTGATAAACTTAAATCAAACTTTGCCGTTGCGCCTTCTGTCATTAATGGAGTAACAGTTAACCCAGTCAGATCGAGTCGAGACATGGGCGCATTTTGAAGAACAAACATTACCTGGAACAGTGGTGTATAGCTAAGATCCCGTTCTGGCTGCAATGCTTCCACTAGCATTTCAAAAGGTAAATCCTGATGAGCGTAGGCATCCATTGCCATGTCTCGAACGCGACCTAGTAATTCACTAAAGCTCGGATTACCTGCCAAGTTAGTACGCATGACTAAGGTATTGACAAAAAAGCCAATCAACCCTTCTATCTCCAAGCGATCGCGGTTTGCAATGGGAGAGCCAACCAAAATGTCTGCCACACCTGTGTAGCGGCAAAGTAGGGTATTATAAGCTGCCAACAGTGTCATGAACAAGGTAACTCCTTGCTGCTGACTCAGTTTTGTCAACCTATTAGTTAACTCAGCTGACAGTGCAAACTCTTGATATGCACCAGCGAAAGTTTGCACAGCAGGTCTTGGTCGGTCTGTGGGCAGCGACAACAAAGCGGGAGCCGCAGCCAGTTGTTGTTGCCAGTAATTCAATTTGCTTTGCAGTACATCTCCTTGCAACCAGTCTCTCTGCCAGATGGTAAAATCTGCGTACTGAATCGCAAGTGGTGCTAAAGGTGACAGACGACCTTGAGAATAAGCATTGTACAGTACTGTCAGTTCTTGGATAAATACACCCATTGACCAAGCATCAGAGACAACATGGTGCATACAGACTAATAAGACGTGTTCTATCGGAGACAGTACTACTAATGTCGCCCTGATTAATGCTTCATTGTCCAAGTTAAAAGCTTGAATTGCTTGTTGTCGCGCTAATTGCTGTAAAGTGCTTTCTTGTTCGGTTATGGGTAAATGCTGACAATCAACAACTGAAACTGTCCAATTCGTTTGTGTTTGAATAATTTGAGTTGGTTGTCCATTAACGGTGACGAAATTGGTACGTAAAGCTTCGTGGCGATGAATAATCTCTTGTAAGCTTTGCTCTAAGGCTGCTTGGTTAAGAGTTCCTACTAGACGCAAGGACACAGGAATGTTGTAAGAGGGGCTGTTCGGCTCAAACTGGTCTAAAAACCACAAACGCTTTTGAGCATAAGACAGTGGCAAGTCTTTATTCTTGGTTCTTGGTAGAATGGGGGGTGCAGAAAGTTTTAAGTCCTGTTGCTGTAACTGCTCAATGAAGAGTGCTAATTCAGCAACTGTCGCTATGGCAAATAACTCACGCAATGGTAGTTCCACTTTGAAAATGTTGCGAATGCGTGAAACTAATTGTGTTGCTAGTAGCGAGTGTCCGCCTACTTCAAAGAAGTTATCATGAATACCTACTTGCTCTAGTTTCAGCACTTGCGCCCAAATTTGTGCTAATAGTTCTTCGATTGGAGTACGTGGAGCTACATATTTGTCTGTGTGTAGCCCGCCACAGGCATCGCCATATAAATCTGGTACAGGCAAAATGCGGCGGTCTACCTTACCGCTAGGAGTTAGTGGTAAGGACTCCAAGATTACAAAAGCATTGGGTAACATGTACTCTGGCAGCTTTGCTTTGAGGAATTGGCGTAGTTCGCTGATTGTGGGTGTACAGTCCTGATGTGCTACTAAGTAAGCAACTAGGCGTTTATCACCGGGAGTATCTTCGCGGGCAATGACGCAACATCCCTCCACATCTTCATGCTGGCTTAGTACTGCTTCAACTTCTCCCAATTCAATACGGAAGCCTCGTACTTTAACTTGATTGTCGATGCGTCCCAAGAATTCAATGTTTCCATCCGGTAAATAGCGTGCTAAATCCCCAGTTTTATATAATCTACTGCCTCCTGCCTTCTGCCTTCTACCTTCTGCCTCATCAAACGGGTTGGGGATAAATTTTTCTTGTGTTAACTCGCTTCGGTTGAGGTAGCCTCGTGCCAAAGAGACACCACCAATGTATAATTCTCCTGGTATACCGACGGGTACAGGCTGTAAATATTTATCTAGAATATAAATTTGCGTGTTCGCAATGGGACGACCAATTGGAGGCAGTAACGGCCATGTGTTTACTGAATCATTCAGAGTAAAAGTAATAATTACATGGCTCTCCGATGGTCCATAATGATTATGCAAAGTACAATCATTTAATTTGCCGAACCATTGAGAAATGGCGGGAGTAATCTGTAACTGTTCCCCAGCAGTAATGATTTCCCGCAGATGACTATTAACTAATTCACTCTCAACAGCGACTTCAGCTAGTTGCTGTAAGCCAACAAAGGGAACGAACAGTCTCTCAACAGCTTTTTCTTCGAGAAAACTTAACAAAGCTACTGGATCTCGTCGTAGTTCCTCCGTAATTAAGAACAATGTGCCTCCCGAAAACCAGGTAGAAAATATTTCTTGGAAGGAGACATCAAAGCTGATAGGAGCAAATTGCAGTGTTTTTGCTCCAGTAGAAATTGTATTATTTTGAAGTTCCCACAAGATCAAATTGCAAAGAGCAAGCTGATTAAGGGCTACGCCTTTAGGTTGTCCTGTAGAACCAGATGTATAAATTACATAAGCTAAGTTATTGGCTTGTACGCCAGAGATGAGATTTTCCTGACTATACTGAGAAATTAGTCCAGCGTCAGTATCCAAACAAACTTGGTTCGCTTGATGCTGGGGAAGTTTGCCCTGGAGCGAATGTTGGGTCAGCAATAGTAAAACTTGAGCATCTTCTAACATGAAAGCCAAACGCTCTTGAGGATAGTTTGGATCGAGTGGCACATAAGCCCCACCTGCTTTAAGAATTGCTAACAGTCCCACGACCATTTCTAAGGAACGTTGTACGCATAACCCAACTAGTATATCAGCTTTTACACCTAAAGACTTAAGGTAGTGCGCCAACTGGTTAGCGCGGCAGTTTAATTGGTGATATGTTAGAGACGCGACATGTCGCGTCTGTACATTTTCAAATTCCACAGCTACAGCATCGGGTGTACGCTCCACCTGCTCCTCAAACAACTGATGGATAGATTTATCAAAGGGATACTCAGTTTGAGTATTGTTCCACTCGACAAGTAATTTTCGTTCTTGGGCTTCTGTCAGCAGGGGCAATTGGTGAATTTGCTGTTGTGGGTTAGCAATAATACTTTTGAGCAACGTCACAAAATGACCCGCCATCCGCTCAATAGTGGGTGCTTCAAATAAGTCAGTATTGTATTGCCACGCAGCTACCAACCCAGTAGGCGTGTTTTTTATGAATAGAGTCAAATCAAACTTGGCAGTTGTCCTTTCTATAGCGAATGGACTGACTGTTAACTCAGTAAGCTCTACTTCAGATGTGGGCGCATTTTCGAGAACAAACATCACCTGAAACAATGGCGTATGGCTGAGGTCGCGTTGTGGCTGCAATGCTTTGACCAACTCCTCAAAAGGCAGATATGGATGAGCGTAAGCTAAGAGCGTCAGTTGCCGCACTCGACTTAGCAACTGCTGAAAACTGGGGTTGCCAGACAAATCGGTACGTAATACTAAAGTGTTGACAAAAAAGCCAATTAACCCCTCAAGTTCCAAGCGATCGCGGTTAGCGATGGGCGTACCCACTACAATGTCATCGGAGGCTGTATAGCGAGAAAGCAAGGTAGCAAATGCCGCGAACAGCGTCATGAACAGGGTAGTTCCCTCTTGCCTACTGAAATTGGCAAGTGCTTCACCCAGTTCATTTGAAAATTCTATATATTGAGTTGCGCCCCGGAAAGTTTGAATGGCTGGTCTAGGCTTATCTGTGGGTAATTCTAACAAGGTAGGAGCGTTTTTGAGTTGTTGCTTCCAGTAGTCAAGCTGCGTTTGAAATACTTCTGTTTGCAACCACTGCCGTTGCCAAATAGCAAAGTCGGCATACTGAATTGGTAGCTCAGGTAGCTCTAGGGACGAATTATTGCAGAAGTCTGAGTAAATGGTTGCTAATTCCCGCATCAATACGCCCATTGACCAACCATCAAAAACAATGTGGTGTATTGTTAGTAGCAATACGTGTTCTACCTCTGTGAGTTTAGCCACAGAAGCTCGTATTAAAGGAGAACTAGCAAGGTCAAAGGGCCGAGCAGTTTCTGCTGTGGCTAATTGTTGGCAAGCAATTTCTCTTTCACTTGCAGGTAGTTCTGTTAGGTCTAATACTGGCACATATAAAGTTAAGCTGTCAGCAATTACCTGGACTGGCTGCTCGTTGAAGGTGCGGAAGTTGGTACGTAAGGCTTCGTGGCGGGAGATAATTTTGTTGAGACTTTGCTCTAGCGCCACCATGTTCAAGTGACCGTGAAGTTTTAGAGCTACTTGTTCGTTGTAGAAGGGGTTATCTGGTTCTAACTGGTTTAATAACCAGAGTTGTTCTTGGGCAAAAGACAGAGGTAAGTTCTGAGGACACTCGGTTTTAATTAAGGGTAAATCTGTATCGGTGGGAATTGCCCCTTGGGCACTGCGCTTACACGCTCTAGCGTTTTTCTCGTGTAGCAACAAAATAAGTTCTGCTTTATTTTTAGCTAATAAGTCACGAGTTTCTAGCGTCAATACTCCCTTTGGAGCATTAACACGCAACTGCTCACCCTCAACCCACAACTTTACACCTTGCTGGGAAAGTTCCGCTATAAATTGCTTGATATTCATATAATTATTACCTCCAGGTCACTTAATTCGTAATTGAATAATTATTTATTTTTGTTCAAATTGTAATTTCTTCTCTATCAATTGCACCTAAGTTAGTGTCTGATTCTAGTTGTTTTTCTAACTTAGGTGCTAATTCAGCTATTGTAGGTAATTCAAACAAAATTGGTACAGATAATTTAATAGAAAAAGTCTTTCGTAATCGGGATATAACTTGAACAGCTATTAAAGAATCTCCTCCTAATTCAAAAAAGTTATCATGAATGCCTACCTGTTTAATTCCTAATAATTCTTGCCAAATATCGGCTATTTTCTGCTCAATATCATCACGAGGAGCTATATATGAATTGGACAAATTAGGTCTTGAATGGAGTGTAGATAATTGTTCTGACTGAAAAATATCCGGCTTTCTTTGTAATGAATCTGATTTATGGTCAGCCTCTTTTTGCCCAGATTTTGTGCTAAATGCGGCTGATGCAGAAGCTTGAGCCATAATAATTTGATGCTCAAACACTTCAGTCTCAGGAAAAGCAGCAACTTGAACAAAATCTTGAGCGCGTAGTGCTTCAAACCACTCGTCTTTGATGATAAAAGGCTGACCTGGGCTGCGTCTTTTATCGTCTAAAGGTTTCAACAGCAGACCCCAACTAATATCAAAGTCTATTTTCGGCTGAGTTATTTCCCACATTAAGAGGAAGCCACCAGGAGCTAATAAAGAGCGGACATGGTTGAGGGTTCGATCTATATTCCGAGTTGCGTGCAACACATTAGAGGCTATTATTACGTCAAAGCTATACTTTTCAAATCCTTGCTCAATTGGTGCTTTGTCTATGTCTAGTAATCGATATTCAACAAATGGATAGTCGTCAAACTTTTGTTGGGCTTGCGTCAAGAAGCCGTTACCAATATCAGTAAAAGTATAGTTGGTTTGTTTGGGCGGCAACACAGGTAGTAATGCTTGTGTAGACATACCAGTACCCCCACCGATTTCCAAAACTCTTAGGTGAACGGATGATGGCAATGACTTGACCACCTGTTGCAGGCTTGAGCGCAAGATAGAGTTGTAGTAAGTATTTAGGTGAGATTTTGAATGTGAACCGTTGTTTTCCCCTTCTAAATTTGAACCGTTGTTTTCTTTTTGGTAAATCAGTTCATTAAAAATCTCTAATGGTTCTTGTTCCCCAATAACAATAGCAGCTAAATTTTCCCCACAGCGTTGCACTAAATCTAAATTTACTAAAAATGAAGAAGCGAACCTCGCTCGGACTTTTTCTAAATGTTCATTAATATAATCTTGTGAACATGGCACTAACCCAGTAAATAATCCTTTTTGTTGCTGTAATTGTCCTTGTTCCACCAATATTTGCAACCATCTAGACAACAATTGCTGATAGCGGGGAGAAATATGACATTGCGCTAATAAATTCTCTAAAGAATACTTTTCTTTGGCATTGCTAAAAGCCCCTAATTGCTTGAATGCTGAGTTGATGTAGGCTATACATAAACGTTCCAAGCATTGTCTGTTCTCTTGATATGTTGAGTCTTTGAGTTCCCCATTTCTAGTATTTGCTTGATTTTGACCTCCTTGTATGAGCGATGTCCACAATTGTGATGTTGTGGGTATTTGCAATCCCAAAACTGCTTTTTGTGGGGGATCGATCCAATAACGTTTGCGTTCAAAAGGATAAGTTGGTAAAGGAAGACGATAATACTCTTGGTGACTATAAAATCCAAACCAATCTACCTTGACTCCAGCTAGCCAGAGTTGACCAAATGTGTTAATTAAAACACGACTATCGGATTGCTTTTCTTGAGGATGGCGTACCGAACTCAAGACCGTTTGTGCGGCTGCTTTGTCCGGATGTCTCTTGACTAATGTGGTTAGTGTGTGTCCTGGGCCCACCTCTAGTAATACTTGTTCAGGTGTTGCTAATAATTTCTCTA
This sequence comes from uncultured Calothrix sp., assembly GCA_964242965.1. Taxonomy (GTDB): domain Bacteria; phylum Cyanobacteriota; class Cyanobacteriia; order Cyanobacteriales; family Nostocaceae; genus JANNFJ01. Next base: position 82,184 of record CAXTCQ010000002.1, read on the forward strand.
CACCTTGGGCAAACAGCACTGTAGAACGTAGATGTTGAGCGTAGTAGTCAGGATTTGTGGCTTGGGTGACTGTAATCCAAGTACCAGTCAGGTTGGAGATATAAGGAAGTTTTGGGGGATTTAAAGTAACTTTTTTGACTTTTTCTACAAATGCCTCTAAGATTGGTTCCATCATTTGAGAATGGAAGGCATGGTTCGTATGCAGATAGCGACATTCAATCCCTTGAGCAGCAAGCTGATTTTGTAGTGTATTTGTTGCTGCGATCGAACCAGAAACTACACACTGCGAGGGTTGATTAATTGCTGCAACAGAAAGTTCTTGTCCTAATAAGGATTTTACCTTGTCTGCGGGTAGGGGAATAGAAAGCATTGCTCCAGTGGGCAGTTGCTGCATCATTTGTCCGCGCGCTGCTACCAGAGATAAGGCATCTTCTAGGGAAAAAACTTCTGCTAGAGTTGCTGCTACATACTCGCCAATACTATGACCGATCGCAGCTATAGGATTTACTCCCCATGACTGCCATAATTTAGCTAAGGCGTATTCAATTACAAAAATAGCAGGTTGGGTAATTGCTGTTTGTTGAAGTTGCGTGGATGCTTCATCAATCTTTTCCTCGCTAGGGTAGAGAATATGACGTAAATCGATCTCTAGTAAGGGTTTGAGAATTTCTGAGCAGTCATCAACTTGTTCTTTAAATACTGCCTCAGTTTCGTAAATTTCCCGTGCCATGTTGACGTACTGAGAACCTTGACCGGGAAACATAAAGACAACAGACCGTTCTGTAATCTCTGTATAGTTTGTAAAAACTTGTTTAGGATCTAAACTACTAGAAGCTCTGACAGCATCTTCTAAGTCTTGACAAATTAACATCCGTCGATAATTAAAACCTCGACGCCCACTACTAAGAGTATAAGCTACATCGCCTAAGTTAAGTTCTGGATGCTCTTTTAAATGCGCGATCAAATTAGCTGTTGCCTGCTCAAGTGCCTTCTCACTTTTAGCTGAAAGTACTAATAGCTGATGATTTCTCCCCTGCTCCTCAGTTTCCTTGCTCCCCTGCTCCAAAACAGGAGCTTCTTCTAAAATTACATGAGCATTGGTACCCCCAATCCCAAAAGAACTAACCCCAGCACGGCGAGGGATGTTATTTGTTTTCCATTCAGTTAGGGTTGTATTAACATAAAAAGGACTGCTAGCAAAATCAATTTTGGGATTAGGTGTCTGGTAGTGCAAGCTAGGAGGCAGCATTTTATGTTGCAGTGCTAATACAGTTTTAATTAAACCTGCAACTCCTGCTGCTGTATCCAAATGTCCTAAATTGGTTTTTAACGAACCTATAGCGCAGAAGCCTTTTTTATCGGTGCTTTGACTAAAAGCTTGAGTTAAAGCTGCGATTTCAATTGGGTCTCCTAAAGGTGTAGCAGTACCATGAGCTTCGATATAGGAAATTGTTTCGGCATCTACACCAGCTATAGCTTGAGCTTCGCCAATTACTTCTGCTTGACCGTTAACACTGGGAGCAGTGAAGCCCACTTTCATTGCACCATCATTATTAATCGCTGAACCTTTAATAAGGGCATGGATGTAATCGCGATCCCTAATTGCATCCTTTAATCTTTTCAATACCACAATACCTGCACCGCTACCGGCAATTGTTCCTTGTGCTTTAGCATCAAAAGTACGGCAATGTCCATCAGGAGAAAGAATCATTCCCTCCTGATGCAAATAACCTATTTTTTGGGGAATGCCCAGAGTAACTCCACCAGCTAAAGCTATGTCACATTCACCATTTAAGATACTTTGACAAGCTACATGAACAGCAACTAAAGAAGTAGAACAGGCTGTTTGCACATTGACTGCGGGGCCAGTCAAGTTGAGTTTATACGCAACTCTTGTCGGTAAAAAATCTTTATCGTTGGAGAATACTAACTGAAGAGGGTCAACCGTTTCTAGTAATTGATCGTTAGGGTAAAGGTTGTTGAGCAAATACCTACTCATCCCTACACCACCATAAACCCCGATTAAACCATTGTAGGTTTGCGGGTCATAACCAGCTTTTTCTAAAGCTTCCCAAGCCAATTCTAAAAATAAGCGTTGTTGTGGATCTATTAACTCAGCTTCTTTGGCGCTATAAGCAAAGAAATTTGCATCAAACAATTCAATATCTGATAGAACACCGCTAGCTTTTACGTAATTAGGATTACTCAGTAAATCTTGAGAAACGCCAGAATTTATCAATTCTTCATCCGTTAGCCAGGAGATAGATTCTATACCATCTCGTAAATTCTGCCAAAATGATTCAATATCATTGGCTCCAGGAAATTTACCAGCAACAGCAACAATTGCTATCTCTGAGTTATTAAATTTATTATTATCCACTAAATTTATTGTCATTTTTTACCTTTTTTTCTGAGAGCGATATTGTTGCCTGGATTGTAATTGTTGGTTTCTTAAAGCTTTAGTTTCACTATGAGATTGAGTACGAGAATTGTTTTCCTTGATAGTATCTTCTTTGCGAGCCTTAGTATTTAAATACTGGCTTAAACTATGTATAGTTGAGTAATTAAACATATCAACTATTGACAGTTCTAAACTCAATTTTTCTTGCAATTGCTGATTAATTTGTACTAGTAATAACGAATGACCTCCCAATTCAAAGAAATTATCGTAAATTCCCACCTTTTCTACTTTTAGTGCTTTTTGCCAAATACCAGCAATAATTTTTTCTGCTTCTGTATTTGGCATTACATAATCTGATAGCTCTTGATGTAAATCTGGGTCAGGCAGAGCGCGACGGTCTACTTTACCGTTAGGTGTCAGGGGTAAAGACTCTAGTATTACAAAAGCAGTTGGTAACATATACCCAGGCAGCTTGTTTGTAAGAAACTGTCGCAGTTCGCTGGTTATAAGTGTCACATCTTTTTGTGGCACTACGTAAGCGATTAAACGCTTATTACCTGGAGTTTCCTCACGAGTAATGACACAACACATCTGCACATCACTATGTTGGCCCAGTGCTGCTTCAATTTCTCCCAACTCGATGCGGAAGCCTCGAATTTTTACCTGATTGTCGATGCGTCCCAGGTATTCGATGTTGCCATCCGGTAAATAACGTGCTAAGTCTCCGGTTTTGTATAAGCGACCAGAACCAAAGGGGTTAGTAATGAATTTTTCCTGAGTTAGTTCGGGACGGTTAAGGTAGCCTGTTGCTAACCCAACACCAGCAATATGTAGCTCTCCTGGCACACCAACAGGGACTGGTTGCAGATTGCTATCTAAAATGTACACTTGTGTGTTGGCGATCGCTCGTCCAATGGTCGGTGATATCTGATTTTGTTCCTTGGCAACTACCAGCCCAGAAGTTGTGACAACAGTATTCTCAGTTGGTCCATAGTTATTTACTACTTGGAAGGGGATCAAATTTGATGGATACTGATGAAGCTTATCTCCTCCAGTCAGTATAGTTCGCAAAGCCAAATTTTCAGTTGGCCATTCCAAAGACAATAACTCCTGTGCCAATGGTGTTGGCAGAAAACTGATAGTGATTTTCTTTGAAATCAACCAGTCTCGTAGCTTCACTAACGAGCTTAGGAGGTGAGATTTGACTAAGTAAATGCTTGCTCCTACTGTTAGGTAAGGCCACAATTCCCATACAGCAGCGTCAAATGCTGTTCCTGCTAATTGAGTGGCTTTGTCCAATGAAGTTATGTTAAAAGCGCTTTTGTGCCAGAACACCAAATTTAACAATCCTTTATGGGCAATCAATACTCCCTTGGGTTGACCTGTAGAACCGGAGGTATAAATCACATAAGCCAAATTAGTTGCTTGTGCCTCCGTGATTAGATTATCCTGACTTAGCTGAGAAATAAGCTGCCAGTCAGTATCCAAACAAATAAGCTGGGGTTGATGTTGCCCAAATCTGTCAAGGAGTTTCTGCTGAGTCAGCAACATTGAAACTTGAGCATCTTCTAGTATAAAGTGCAAACGCTCAGTAGGATACTCAGGGTCAAGTGGTACATAAGCTCCACCTGCCTTGAGAATACCAAGCAGTCCTACCACCATTTCTATTGAGCGTTCCACACAAATGCCTACTAGCATATCTGTTTTAACACCCAAAGACTTGAGGTAGCGTGCCAACTGGTTAGCACGACTATTCAACTGCTGGTATGTTAGAGACACGACATGTCGCGTATGTACATCTTCAAAAACTACTGCTACAGCATCGGGGGTACGCTCCACCTGCTCCTCAAACAACTGATGGATGCACTTATCTAATAGATAATCTGCTTGAGTATCATTCCATTCCACTAATAACTGCTGTCGTTCAACTGTTGTCAACACAGGTAATTGAGAAATTTGTTGTTCTGGGTTAGCAATAATTCCTTCAAGCAATGTCACAAAATGACCAGTTATTCGCTCAATGGTACTAGCATTAAACAAGTCAGTGTTATACTCCCAAAAACCCACCAGCCCAGTGGTCGTGTTCTGCATCAATAAACTTAAATCAAACTTTGCCGTTGTGCCTTCTGCCATCAATGGAGTGACACTCAACCCAGTCAACTCTACTTGAGATGTGGACGCATTTTGGAGAGTAAACATCACCTGGAACAGTGGCGTATGGCTAAGATCCCGTTCTGGCTGCAATGCTTCTACCAGCATTTCAAAAGGCAAATTCTGATGAGCATACGCTCCTAAAGCTACTTCTCGAACACGACCCAGTAATTCGTTAAAATTGGGGTTGCCTGCCAAGTTAGAACGCATGACTAAGGTGTTGATAAAAAAGCCAATTAACCCTTCTATCTCACTGCGATCGCGGTTGGCAATAGGAGACCCCACCAAAATGTCTGTCACACCTGTGTAGCGATAAAGCAAGGTATTATAAGCTGCCAACAGCGTCATGAACAAGGTAACTCCTTGTTCCTGGCTCAGTTTTACCAATCTACCAGTTAACTCAGATGAAAGTGCAAACTTGTGATATGCCCCAGCAAAAGTCTGCACATATGGTCTGGGTCGGTCTGTGGGTAAGGATAATAAAGCTGGTGCGGTTGCCAGTTGTTGTTGCCAGTAACTTAATTGGCTTTGTAAGACATCTCCTTGCAACCAGTTTCGCTGCCAAATTGCGAAATCTGCGTACTGAATCGGCAGTGGTGCTAATGGTGACGGCTGACCTTGATAGTAAGCATTGTACAACGCTGCTAGTTCTTGAACAAGCACCCCCACTGACCAGCCATCAAAGACAATGTGGTGCATACATACTAATAAGGCGTGTTCTGTTTGGGACAGTACGATTAATGTCGCCCTAACTAATGGTTCAGTTGCCAGGTTAAAAGGTTGAATAGCTTGTTGTTGCGCTAATTGCTGTGTGGCAATTTCTTGGTCAGTTGTGGATAAATTCTTTAAATCAACAATTGAGATTTTCCAAGGTGAAGGTGGTAGGGGATCGGAAGTTATTACTGTTTCCCTTTCCCTATTCCCTATTTCCTGTTGCCTGTTCTGAATAATTTGAGTTGGTTGTCCATCAACTGTGATGAAGTTGGTGCGTAAAGCTTCGTGGCGCTCGATAATTTCTTGTAAGCTTTGTTCTAAAGCTACTTGATTTAAAGTTCCTAATAGGCGCAAAGCGATGGGTACGTTGTAGAAAGAACTGTTTGGCTGCAACTGATCCAAAAACCACAACCGCTGTTGAGCAAATGACAGTGGTAATTGAGCATCACTTGCTCTTGGTAAGATAGGCGGTGCAGAGAGTTCTAAGTTTTGTTGTTGTAACTGCTTAATCAAGAGCGCAAATTCGGCAACTGTCGCTGCGGTAAACAGGCTACGCAATGGTAGTTCGACTTTAAATATGTTGCGGATACGCGAGAGTAGTTGAGTTGCTAGTAGCGAATGTCCCCCCAGTTCAAAGAAGTTATCATGAATGCCAACTTCCTCTACTTTAAGGACTTGCGCCCAAATTTGCGCCAGCATTTCCTCAATGGGTGTGCGTGGGGCGACATATTTTTCTAGCAGTGTTCTGTCTAATTCTGGTTTTGGTAGCGCGCGGCGGTCTAATTTCCCGTTGGGAGTAAGGGGTAAGGATTCCAGCAGCACAAAAGCACTTGGCATCATGTATTCTGGTAGCCTCTTTTGTAGGAAGCCGCGCATCTCACTGAGTAATAAATTTACATTGTTCCAGGTTGGTTTTACACAATCACTAACTAAACTGCTACCAGGTTCTAGGAGGTACTTGTTTATGGATGGTCGTTTAGCATAAATGTTGTAGAGTACAGTATCTTCTAATAAAGTATCCTGCTCAATAGTTAGGTCGTATCCATGTTTTTTGAGCAGGGCTGCAATTTCCTCCAACCTACCATTGATGTTATGAACCTCTACAACTATCTGCTGGATCTTTTGCCAATCATCTTGCTGGATGCCAGACAGCACGTCCTGCTCACTTTTCTCCACGTCGATTTTTAGCAAATCGATTTTCTCAACGCCATGCTCGCTAATTACATCAGAAATTGTTCTTAAGTAGCAAGTAAATTGCTGACTCTGCAATCGTTCTGCTAGCAGTTCGTCAATTGCTTGACTCGATGCTTCGGTGTCATTTACGACAAGATTTTGTTGTTTGAGCAAAAAGGATTTGACTACCTCACGCTCTTGGTCGGCATCACCAAAGCGTCCGGAAATGACGGAAATTTGAGGATAATATGTAAAGGTATCACTCTTTGTCTCGCTGGAAAGACCTAGATTAAATAGCTTAACATTTAAGCCATAATTCTCAGCATTTATACGTAACAGGTCAAATACAGGCGGAATTGGCTCAAATGCGTAAATAGAAACATCTTTACATATTTGACCCATGAAGAGGGTAAAAAGACCGATATTGGCACCCACATCAAAGATGCAATCCCCTTCATTTATAGTGATGCCGTGTTTTAAATAAGCCTGTTCCTCCCAAAGTTCTTTGTAGACGAATTCTGTCTCGCTTTTATTGAGATGGGCAACCACCATGCCATTCGGCAACTTATGAAGTAACCCTTGATTCAGCAGACTTTTGTTTTGAAAACGAAGTAGTTGTAAAATTGGAAAAGCATACTTTTGGTCAGGGACAATATATGCTACCAGACGCTTATCATCAGGATCGTCCTCGCGTGCGATTACAACAACTTCCCCCACAGCCAAATGTTGTGTTAGCGCCGTCTCGATTTCGCCTAACTCGATACGGAAGCCGCGAATTTTAACTTGCTGGTCAATGCGCCCTAAATACTCTAACTCGCCATTGGGCAAATAACGCGCCTTATCGCCTGTTTTGTATAATCTACTTCCTTCTGGCTTCTGGCTTCTAGCTTCTGTCTTCTCAAAAGGATGAGCGATAAACCGTTGTTGTGTCAGTTCGGCACGATTGAGATAACCACGTGCCACTCCAGCACCACCAACATACATCTCACCAGGAGCTCCAATTGGTACTGGCTGTTTATGTTCATCTAGCACATACACTTGTAAGCCGGGAATTGGACGACCAATTACACTTGCTGTACCATGCTCGACTTTGCTTAAGGGACGATAGGTAACGTGTACAGTAGTTTCCGTAATCCCGTACATATTTACTAACTGGGGTAACTGGTCGCCGTGACGTTCAAACCAAGGTTGCAAACTCGACAGTTCTAAAGCTTCCCCACCGAAAATTACTAGGCGCAAGTTCAAGTCGTCAACAGTTATTCCTGACTGTTCGGCTTGAATTAACTGGCGGAAGGCGGAAGGGGTCTGATTGAGAATTGTGACTTTTTCTTGACACAATAACTGGTAGAAAGATTCGGGCGATCGCGTCACTAAGTATGGCACTACTACCAGTCGTCCACCATACAGCAATGCACCCCAAATTTCCCATACGGAGAAGTCGAAGGCGTATGAGTGGAACATTGTCCACACATCATCTTGATTGAAGTTATACCAAGATGTAGCTGCAAACAGACGAACTACATTAGAGTGGTTGACTAAAACACCTTTGGGCTTACCTGTAGAACCTGATGTGTAAATGACGTATGCTAAGTTATCAGGATTTGCGGTATTTTCCAGGTTTGACTCGCTGTTTTGAGCTATTTTTTCCCAATCGGTGTCTAAGCAAACGACAGGTGCCTGATGTTTGAGCAGATCTACTAACTTCTGCTGAGTTAGCAACACCCTGACTTGAGCATCTTCAACCATAAAGCTCAAACGCTCAGTAGGATAATCTGGGTCAAGTGGTACGTATGCACCACCTGCCTTGAGAATACCAAGCAGTCCTATCAACATCTCTAAAGAGCGTTCTACACACAACCCTACCAGTACATCGGCTCCCACACCTAATGAGCGCAAGTAATGCGCCAATTGATTTGCACGAGTATTCAACTGCTGGTAAGTCAATTGTTGATTGCCAAATACAACTGCTACAGCATCCGGGGTACGCTTTACCTGCTTCTCAAATAACTGATGGATACACCGATCAAAGGAATAGTCTACTTGAGTGTTGTTCCACTCCACCAACAATTGATGTCGTTGTGCGGTCGTCAACAGTGGTAATTCTGCAATTCGCGCTTCTTGATTGGTAACAACTGCTTGTAGTAAAGTTTGAAAATTTTGGGCTATGCGAGTAATTGTGCCCGCATCAAATAAATCAGCACTGTAATTCCAAATACCCTCCAAACCTCCTGAAACTTCCCAGTAGTGAACTTCCAGGTCAAACCTGACCATTTCATCAATTGGCAAGGATATGTCCTGGATAGTTAAACCTGGCAAATCCCAAGAAGACTGTAGGGTGTTATGGAGGGAAAACATTACCTGTACCAGGGGATTACGACTCAAATCCCGTTCTGGCTGGAGCTTTTCTACCAACATCTCAAAAGGCAAGTCCTGGTGCGCGTATGCTGATAATGTGGTTTGCCGCACTTGCGCTAAGAAGTCAGCAAAGCTGGGGTTGCCAGAAAGATCGCCCCTTAATGCTAGGGTATTAGTAAAAAAACCGATTAGCTGCTCGACACTTTTGTTGTTGCGGTTAGCGATGGGGGAGCCAACAACAATATCTAACTGCCCGCTGTAACGCGAGAGCAAGACCAAAAAAGCAGCCAGTAGAGTCATAAACAATGTTGCGTCGGACTCTTGGCTCAACTGCTTGAGGCGTTGTGTGAGGTCGCGATCCAGTTGAAAACGCTCAACTTTACCCCGGAAACTCTGCACTGGGGGACGTAGTTTATCAGTAGGCAGTTCTAGTATGCCAGAGACACCTGCTAACTGTTGCTGCCAGTAATTCAGTTGGCGTTCCAGGACAACACCAGTTAGCCATTGGCGTTGCCAAACTGCAAAGTCAGCATACTGGATAGGTAATTCAGATAGTGGGTTGGGCAATCTTTGAGCAAAAGCTGCATACAGCTGAGATAACTCACGTTTGAAAATATCCAAAGACCAGCCATCGTAGATGATGTGGTGCATCTTTAACAGCAGTACATGCTCCTGGTTACTCAGTTGGAGTAGAGTGAATTGTACTAAAGGGTCAACAGCTAGATTAAAGGGCTTGGATGCAAAGGACTTCGCTATTTGTTGAATCCGATCCGTTTGCTCCTGAACTGACAATCCCTGCAAGTTATGGATTGGCAAAGTTAAGGCAGTGGGAGGAGTAATGACCTGAACAGGTTGTCCGTCTACGGTAGGAAAAGTAGTTCTTAAAATTTCATGGCGGCGAATAAGTTCACTAAGACTGTGTTCCAGTACAATTATATTCAGCGAGCCATGTAGCCTCTGAGCATCCAGAAAATTATAAGAACAACTGTCTGGTGACAAATGGTGCAGAAACCAAAGTCGCTGTTGGGCAAAAGACAGTGTTAACTCACCGTCTCGTGGCGCCCTTTGAATGGGCAACTGATGAGAAGTCTTAGCCTGCTTTGCTTGCTGTAAAAACAGCATAATTTCTGTTTTACGCCCAGTTATTTCCTGAAGTAGCGTTGGAGTTAACACCCCTTCAGGTGCATGACAGCGCAAGCGATCGCCATTAGCTTCTAAGTTAATATTCAAATTGCTCAGGCGATCGAGGAATTCAACAATGCTGTTAGTCATGCTTATAACTCCACTATTTCGACGCTAACTTCTTTTACTGGCAAATCTTGTGTTGCCCAATCCATTACTTTTATGTAGTCTGCTATCCCGGCTACTGTAGGAGACTCAAACATCATCTGTATAGCCAGATCGAGTCCAAAAGCTGAGTTGATCTCTGAGAGGACTTGGGTAGCTAGTAGGGAATGACCACCTAGCTCAAAGAAGTTGTCCTTAACACCAATACTTTCAACTCCCAGGACTTGACTCCAGATCCGAACCAGTTGAGCTTCAATTGGGGTGCGAGGTAAAACAAAGCCAGTAGAAAGATTTCTTGTGGCTGTATCAGGTGAAGGCAGGGAGCGACGATCCACCTTGCCATTGACTGTTAACGGCAGGGCATCGAGTATGACAAAAGCCTGCGGCATCATGTAATCGGGCAGCTTTTGTTGGATATATTCACGCACCTGCGGCACTAGTTTCTGGACTAACTTGCCGCGTAGGGGATTGTTAGTATAGTCAGTCCAAGGTTTCGTGGTAAAGGCTAAACTGTCCCAAAAAGCGTAGGCAGAGCTTAACCCAGGCTTACCGCCTTGTGCGTTTGAACTATTGCGACACAATACCACATCATAGCAACCATCCTGGCTACTCTCCCACCAACTTAGATGGACAGTGTAACCGAGTTGCTGCCCTAGTTCCCAAAACTGCTCTGGATTTATACTGGTTGGTGGTTGTTGTGCTAGCAACAGCCGCAGTTGCCCCACTGTTTCTACACTAGGAGGATTTTCTAACCACTGCCAAATCTGTAGTGCTTGCTGCACCCGTTGATTCGGCACGCGCCTGATTCCCAATAGTTCTGGCTGTCGTGAGTGCAACCGATTTTGAATTTGTGTCAATGAGAGATTATCGAGTTGCCAATTTAACCAAGGAACGCTAGTTGTTTGAACATCAGTACCTACATACAGCGTAACATCATAGCGGAATTGGGTTAACTCATTTTGAGAATTACCGCGTTTGGGCTGAATTTCCACCCAAGTAATCTGAGGAAAGCGTGTCTGGAGGGCGATGAAGAAACTAGGATCGATGACCAATTCTTCTTCAACGGCCACACTAGAGTGTACCATTCGCTGCCATTGCTCAATAGTTCTATCCGACTCTGCTTGGGACAACTGCACAGCTGCATGGTATGGCTCCAGCAAAGGCAAGCTGCGAACATCGCCCACGAATAGCTTACCATGTTCAGCGATCGCCCCCATTGCTCCTTCTATAACCTGCAACAAATACTCAATACTGGGGAAATACTGCACTACTGAATTCAAAATAACAGTGTCGAATTCTGCGGGTATACCTTCAAAGTTATCCGCCATTTGGTGCAGCAACCGCACATGAGCTAGACCATCAACCGTAGAGCATATCTGCTTAACGTGCTGTATAGCGGCGATCGAATAATCGGTTCCCCAATACTGTTGACAGTGCTTGGCTATGCGAGATAGCAGTAAACCTGTTCCACAACCAATTTCTAGTACCCGTTTCGGAAAACCAGCTAAAATTCGACTGACTGTATTCTCAACCCACTCCTGCATTTCAAGAGATGGGATGGGTTGCCTTGTATAACTACTGTTCCAACCAATAATATTGAACGTGAGGTCATCTGTGGATGCCGATCGCTGGCTATAGGCTTGTTCATAGAGCATTTGCCAGTCACTAACGTACTCGGTCTGCCATTGGGCAACCTGCTGAGGTAATGTTTTTTGATGAACAGCAGGCACTAAGTAAGCCACAAGACGTTTATCTCCAGGGGTGTCTTCTCTGACAACGACTACACTCTCCTGTACCAAGGGGTGTTGGCTTAAAAATACTTCAATTTCGCCTAACTCGATACGGAAACCGCGAATCTTTACTTGATTGTCGATGCGTCCTAAATACTCTAACTCGCCATTGGGCAAATAACGCGCCTTATCTCCTGTTTTGTATAGTCGCGCTTGGGGGTTATTGCTAAAAGGATGAGAAATAAAACGTTCATCTGTCAATTCAGGACGATTGAGATAGCCGCGTGTCACCCCTTCCCCACCAACGTACATCTCACCCCCGACACCAATTGGCACTAACTGTTTATGCTCATCCAGTACATACACCTGTAAGTCAGATATCTGACGACCAATGATACTAGCTGTGTGATTTAAATCAGCTTTGCTCAATGGGCGGTAAGTCACGTGTACAGTAGTTTCTGTAATTCCGTACATATTCACTAATTGGGGCAACTGGTCGCCATGTCGCTCAAACCAAGGCTGCAAACTTCCCAATTCTAAGGCTTCCCCACCGAAAATTACTAAGCGTAATTTCAAATCGCCAGCAGTTGCGATTGACTGTTCGGCTTGAATTAACTGGCGGAAGGCTGAAGGTGTTTGATTGAGAACTGTGACTTTTTCTTGACACAATAACTCATAGAAGGATTCGGGCGATCGCGTCACTAAGTATGGCACTACTACCAGTCGTCCACCATACAGCAATGCACCCCAAATTTCCCATACTGAAAAGTCGAATGCATAAGAGTGGAACATTGTCCACACATCTTGGGCATTGAAGTTGTACCAATTTGTTGCTGCAAACAGACGTACTACATTAGCATGGTTGACTAAAACGCCTTTAGGCTTACCTGTAGAACCAGAAGTGTAAATTACATATGCTAGGTTATCGGATGTAGCAGTGTTTTCCAGATTTGACTCATTGTTTTGAGCAATTTTTTCCCAATCGGTGTCTAAGCAGACGACATGCGCTTGATTAGGAACAGACTCTACTAATTGCTGTTGGGTTAAAAGTACCGATACTTGAGCATCTTCTAACATAAAGCTCAAACGGTCTTGGGGATACTCTGGGTCAAGAGGTACATAAGCACCACCCGCCTTGAGAATACCAAGTAGTCCTACCACCATTGAGAGCGATCGCTCTACACACAACCCAACTAGTACATCTGCCCCCACACCTAAACAACGCAAGTAATGCGCCAATTGGTTAGCACGGCAGTTTAATTCGTGGTATGTAAGATGTTGATTTCCATACACTACGGCTACGGCATCTGGAGTACGCTCGACCTGCTCCTCAAACAACTGATGAATACATTTATCTTGGGGATAATTTACCTGAGTATTGTTCCATTCCATCAACAGTTGATGACGCTCCTGCTGTGTGAGCAAGGGGAGTAAAGCCACTGGCTGCTGTGGATTTGCCGCAATCGCTTCTAGCAAATTCTGGAAATGCTGTATCATGCGGGCAATAGTAGCCCCATCAAATAAATCGCTGCTGTAACAGCAATAGCCCTCAAGACCCGATTGGGTTTCCCAAAAGTTTAGTTCAAGGTCAAACCGCGCTGCATCAAGACCCCAAGGCATTTTCTCCACGCTTAAGTCAGGCAAATCCCAAGGAGAGGAGGGGGCATTTTGGAGGACAAACACCACCTGCACCAGTGGATTACGATCCAATTTTCGCTCTGGTTGCAACTGTTCGACTAATATCTCGAAAGGCAAATCCTGATGCTCGTAGGCATTTTGAGTTACCTGTTGTACCTGCGTCAGTAAGTCTGCAAAGGTCAGTTCTCTAGATAAATCGAACCTCAGTGCTAAAATGTTGACAAAAAATCCAATTAACCCTTCGATTTCTTTGCGGTTGCGATTGGCAATTGGAGAGCCAATTACAATATCCTTTTGTCCACTGTAGCGAGACATTAACACCACAAAACCCGCCAGCAGTGTCATAAACAGAGTGCTTCCTGACTCTTGGCTAATTTGTCTAAGCGCAGAAGTTAGCTTACTATCTAGTTGAAACCGCTCTATTCCTCCTTGAAAAGTTTGGATAGCTGGGCGGGGGCGGTCTGTAGGCAATTCTAACAAAGGTGGCGCCCCCGCTAACTGTTGCTTCCAGTAACTTAACTGGCGCTCTAGTACCCGATCTGTTAGCCATTGGCGCTGCCAAATGGTAAAGTCAGCATACTGTACAGGTAATGGTAATTCAACAGAACTACCTGTAGAAATAGCTCGATAATGGGCAGACAGTTCGCGGATCAAAACGCCTATTGACCAACCATCAGCAGCAATATGGTGAATGACTAACAGCAGTACATACTCCTGTTGAGTAACTTGCCACATCTTAACCCGCAACATAGAATCTCTAGCCAGATCAAATGGTTTGTATGCTTCTTTTATCGCTAGTTGCTCCACTTGTTTCCAGGGGTCTGCTACATTTTGTAGATTTACGACTGGTAACGTTATGTTTATATTGGGGTCTATTACTTGTACTGGCTTGTCATCCTTAATCTCAAAGCGAGTACGCAGAACTTCATGCCGCCGCACTATCGCCTCAATTGCCCCTGACAATGCTTTGACATTGAGATTACCCTCTAAGCGTACAGCAAAAGGTATTGTGTAGGCGCCACTATCGCCTTCTAAATGATGCAGAAACCACAGGCGTTCCTGCGCCCAAGATAGAGGTATGTTTTGTCTGGAAGAAACAGGTAAAATTGCAGGGAGCGCTAGACTCGAACCAGTTTGAAGTGTAGATAAGATAATTTCACTTAACTGAGCAACTGTTGGTGATTTAAATAAAGAACGCAACGGTAACGAAGTCCCAAAGGCTTCTGGTATGCGAGAAATTATTTGAGTAGCTAGCAGTGAGTGTCCCCCAAGTTCAAAGAAGTTATCATGTATGCCCACTCGTACTTTTAGCACTTGCGCCCAAATTTCTGACAGAATTTCTTCGATTTGGTTACGTGGGGCAACATATTTGTCCGATAATTGGCTGTGTAAATCAGGTGCTGGCAACGCACGGCGGTCTAGTTTCCCGTTGGGGGTAAGCGGTAGAGCTTCTAAGATAACTATTACACTTGGCGCCATATACTCTGGTAACTTTTCCCTCAGGAAGCTACGCAGTTCGCTAACTGTCAGTGTCTGCTCTTTTTGAGGCACAATGTAAGCGACTAGGCGTTTGTCCCCTGGAATATCCTCACGGGCGATAACACAAGATGCCTGCACATGGGGATATTGGCTCACAACTGTTTCGATTTCGCCCAATTCGATGCGGAAACCCCGAATTTTTACTTGATTGTCAATACGTCCTATGTATTCAATGTTGCCATCTGGTAAATAGCGTACTAAATCCCCAGTTTTGTATAGGCGTTCAACTCGATCGAATAATTCAATTTCAATAAATTTTTCGGCGGTAGTTTCAGGACGATTGAAATAGCCTTGTGCTAATCCCGCACCACCAATGTGCAATTCTCCTGGTACACCCACAGGTACTGGTTGGAGATTTTTATCTAATATATAAACTTGGGTATTAGCGATCGCACGACCAATAGGAATAGTTGTAGCGTCTTCTGGGACATCCTGCACTAAATACCAGGAACTAAATGTGGTATTCTCTGTCGGCCCATAAACATGAAGTAGTCGCTGTGGCGCACCATTTTTCAGTACTTCTTTTACCCATTTAGGATCGACCGCTTCGCCGCCAAATAGAAGATGCCGTAGTGAATTGAAAGCAGAAGGAACTTCCTGAGCAATTTGATTGAACAAGGCAGTTGTCAAGAATAATACGCTGATACCTTGCGCTTGAATAAAAGCTGCAAAATCTTTAGGGGAAAGTGC
Source organism: uncultured Calothrix sp. (assembly GCA_964242965.1). GTDB lineage: Bacteria > Cyanobacteriota > Cyanobacteriia > Cyanobacteriales > Nostocaceae > JANNFJ01. Next base: position 97,862 of record CAXTCQ010000002.1, read on the forward strand.
CAAATCTTTGCTCACCCCTACCAATCGCGCTCCATGCAGTAGCGCACCCCAAATCTCAAAAGTGGCAGCGTCGAAAGCATAATTTGAAGCTTGTGCAATTACATCTTGAGCAGAAATGCTCACATAATTGGTTTGTTTAACTAATCGAACTACACCTTGATGGACGATGCTCACCCCTTTGGGTTGACCTGTAGAACCGCTAGTGTACATTACATAAGCTAAGTCCTGAGCTTTGATGCTAGTAGTCGGGTTATGTTTTGTTTGTTGATTGATGATATCCCAGTTTGAGTCTAAGCAAATTACATCAGCTTTGCAAGTGGGTAATTTGTCAACTAGTTTTTCTTGAGTCAAAACAACTGATAGCTCAGTATCTTCGAGCATAAAGCTTAAACGCTCAGTAGGATACTCTGAGTCAAGTGGTAGATAAGCTCCACCTGCCTTTAAAATCCCTAAAATTCCCACTACCATTTCTAGTGAGCGTTCTACACACAACCCAACCAGCACCGAAGCTCCCACACCCAGAGACTGCAAGTAATGAGCCAACTGGTTAGCACGGCAGTTCAATTCATGGTAAGTCAGTTGTTGATTGCCAAACACTAATGCTACAGCATTTGGGGTGCGTTCAACCTGCTCCTCAAACAATTGATGAATACATTTATACTGGGGATAATTCGCCTGGGTATTATTCCACTTTACTAATAATTGATGCCGTTCTGACTTGGTTAGCAAAGTTAATTCCCCAATTCTCTGATAGGGATCGGTAACTATTGTTTCTAACAAAGTCTGGAAATGACCTGTCATCCTAGCAATTGTATCCGCCTCAAACAAATCGCTGTTATATTCCCACGACCCAATTAATCCCTTTTGTGTCTGCCAAATCGAGAGGCTCAAATCGAACTGAGATGTACCCCGCTCTACCATCTCTGGAGTCAGACTAATACCAGGTAACTCTAAAGTATCGAGGGAGAAATTTTCCAAAACAAACATTACTTGAAACAAGGGGTTGTAGCCAAGCGAACGTTCTGGCTGTAGTGCTTCTACCACTTGCTCAAAGGGTATGTCTTGGTGTGCATGGGCATCCCAAACAACAGAGCGAACTTGTTGGAGGAATTGAGAGAAACTAGGATTTTCTTCAATTTGAGTACGTAACACCAAAGTATTGACAAAACAGCCAATTAGTAGTTCAACTTCTTGACGATTACGGTTAGCAAAAGGCGAACCGACACAAATATCATCTTGACCACTGTAACGATGGAGTAAAATGGCAAAAGCTGCCAGCAGGGTCATAAATAATGTGACACCTGACTTTTTGCTAAGGGTTAGTAGTTGAGAGGTTAAATGCTCTTCGAGTTGAAACTTTTTGGTAGCACCAGAAAAAGTCTGGACTGCTGGACGCGGATAATCCGTTGGCAACTCCAACAAGGGCGGTGCGCCAGCTAACTGTTGTTTCCAGTACTCAAGTTGCTTTTCTTGAACTTCTTTAGTTAACCATTTGCGTTGCCAAACGGCAAAATCAGCGTATTGTATCGTTAACTCTGGTAAGGTATTTGGTTGCCCTTTAGTAAAAGCATGATAAAGGACTTCTAACTCTTTGAAAAATATTCCCATTGACCAGCCATCGGTAACGATGTGATGCATGGTCAAGATCAACAAGTGAGATTCTACTTCCCGACGCAGTAAAGTCGCTCGTAACAAAGGAATACGATCTAAGTTAAAGGGTTTGCGAACCTCCTGAGTGGCTATTTGTTGCACTGAGGCTTCTGGTAAACCCTGCAAGTCCACCACAGGTATATTTATGGTGAAAGTGGGCGCGTTAGCGCAGCTTTCCGCAGGAATCGCCTGAAAAGGGATGCCCTCTACCACAGTAAAGGTAGTTCGCAAGGCTTCATGACGGCGGATAATTTCGTTGATACTCTGTTCTAAAGCTGTCACTGAGAGCTTTCCAACAATCCGCAGTTGGCAACTTTCATTATAAAATGGGCTTTCCTTATCTAGTTGATAAAGAAACCACATCCTCTGTTGAGCAAAAGATAAAGGCAACTCCCTATCCCTAGCAACTGGTATTAGGGGGAAAGAAGTGGATTTTGTAGCTGTTTGAGCTTCTTTAAGAAAAGCAAGAATTTCTGTTTTGTATTCTTTAAGTTCCTGCTGTATAGCTTCTGTCATCACTCCTTGAGGAGCGCGACAGCCAAGTTGATCTCCGTCAATCCAGATTTTTACACCCTTTGTTTGCAGGTTAGCTAAAAACTTTTCTATTATCATATTCTTATTTCCTCATATTCTTCTTCGAGTGCCTCAATATATACACTCTTGTCCTGAGTTACCCCTCGAATCGCCTCAATACTTTGGGCTAAACTAGCGATAGTAGGTGTTTTAAATAAACGCTGAAGAGACAACTCTAGAGAAAAATCTTCGCGTAATCGGGAAATCATTTGACTAACTAGCAGGGAATTCCCCCCCAACTCGAAAAAGTTGTCGTGAATGCTTAAAGGCGGTACTTGTAGCAATTGCTGCCAACATTGAGCAATTTTTAGCTCTATCTCGTTGCGTGGTTCTATCCGCTCCCTAAATTCCTGAGTGTTAATTCCCCCAATGAGGCGAACGCGATCGATTTCGCCATTTTCAAGATCAGGCATTTGGGGTAGTTGTACTAAATTACAGATGCAAGAAGTTCCAAAGCGGTCTTGCACTTGCAAATCTGGTAATTTAACAACCTCTTTACTACTGGTAGTGAAATAGGCAGTTAACTTCTGCAAACTAAAAGCTTCGGGCTGCCAACGTTGAATGTTTTGGTTACTCCCATCTAAACCTATCAATAGATGTGTTTGCTGATTGTGTAAGCTTGCAAGCATTGAAGATATTGCTTGGGAGGAAGATATAACATAGAAACCTTTGGCACGAACCAGGTTCTTCATCTGATATCCCTGGCTCATCCCTGTTTCATCCCACATGCTCCAAGCAAAACAATAGCTCGCTAGTCCACTGTTATATTTTTGATAATAAGAAAAGCTGTCGAGAAAACTATTGGCAGCAGCATAAGCCCCAACAGCAGCGCTACCAAAAAAACCGTGTGCCGAAGAAAAGTTGATAAAAATGCTGCCCTTATTGCCTTTAACCAATTGATGGAGCGCCCAAGCACCCAACATCTTAGGACGCAGCACTGCTGCTAAGTTCTCCTGAGTTTCTTCAAGTACAAGCTGCTCTTGGAAAGTTCCGGCTAAATGGATTATCCCATCTAGTTTCTTTCCCCATCGAGATTTAACTTTTTCAACTATTATCTGTAACTGTTTGAAGTCGCAGATATCAACAGCTTCGTAAATTATTTCTCCTCCAAGCTGTTCTAATTCCTGATAAGCTTTCAAGCGCTGTGCAATAGCATCTTCCTTCTCAAGATGGATATTCCAAGTACTTTTATGTGGTAAAGGAGTTTTGCCAACCAGTAGTAGCCGAGCTTGGTAATGTTTCAGCAGGTATTGGGCAATCACAATACCTACACCTCCAAGTCCTCCACTGAGTAAATAAGTTCCTCCTTGCTTGAAGGGAACTGGGGATTTAGGTTCGCTTGCCAAATCCACTTTTTCTAAACGAGGAACTAAACGCTGCCGATTTCTGTAAGCTACTTCTGGTTCTTTTGAGGAAATTTGCAGTTCTTGTAAAATATATGCTCCGTTTAGTTCAACTTGAGCGAAAGGCAAATCGATATGACGACAGTTTAAATTTGGCAGTTCTTGAGGAATGGTTTTCAACAATCCTAGTACTGTTGATTTTTCGTAAGCTATTGGATCAGTTGAGGAAATAGACTGGATATGACTGGAAATAAATAGTAATTGCACTGCATGGTCAAAACCCTGAACCTTGGTTAAGGCTTGAACAAGGAATAATAAACTATATATTCCTTGCGATTGTACTTGTTCGAGAGATTCTATGGTTTTGACTTCGCCGCTATATTGATCGTAAGTCCATAGGTGAAGAATCTGCCCGACAATAATATTATTCGCCGCCAGGGATTCGAGTAAAAGTTGATAGTCCTGAGCTTTTCCTGGAGCGATTATATAATGCGAACGATTGATTTTAAGAAAATTTTCTCCGGGTGAAACAGTTATGTACGGCAGGTTATGGTCTAATAATATTTGACATAAATATGCCCCTAACCCGAATGAATCTAGAAATATGAGAGTGGAATTAATAAGAGTTAAAGAAGAATTAACAGTAATTGGAGATTTGGGTTTCCATACTTGACGATAGAACCAGTTAGGAATGGTATTGGCATTACCAAGTAATATATCAATCCGTTTAATAATTGGATTAAACTCACCTGTATTGAAGCGCTGGCTAAGTTGCGATCGCTGGATTTTACCAATAGTAGTTTTGGGAATAATTTCTTTATCTACTGGAATCAAATAATCTGGATTTACTCCCACCTTATTAACAAGTTTAGTGCGAATTTCCTTAAGGAGAGTCACTAAAGTGTCATTATCAGAAAGGGGAGTATTGAAAAAGATAGCTAGTTGATCGGTATTGATTCCGGGTTGTCTCACTGCACAGGCAGCTGTATAAGAGACCTCTACTACTTCTACTTCTTCAACGGCGGCTTCAATTTCGTGACAGTAGTAGTTGAGTCCATTGATGATAATTACATCTTTTTGCCGTCCAGTAATAGTTAAACGTCCTTGGTAGAGAAATCCTAAATCCCCAGTATTAAACCAACCATCAGCGGTAAAAGCTTCTTGGTTTGCCTGTGGATTCTGATAGTAACCAGAAGTCACGGATGCACCTTTTACCTGTAATCGCCCAATAGTACCTTCTGTAACTATTTGTTCATTTTCATCAACAATACGCAGTGAAGCACCAGCAATTGGAGTTCCAAGTTCTACAAATGAAGTATCATCCGATGAAGATTTTAGAGAAAAATTGTTAGAGTAAGTAATACCAGAAGAGGTTTCGCACATCCCAAAGGCTGGGTGAATAGCATTAGCCTGCAAACCGTGGTAGTTAAGCAGTTTTAGGAAATTCCTCGCTATTTTAGTTACGATCGGCTCTCCAGCGTTGATCGCAAACCTCATTGAAGATAAATCCCAGTTCTTTCGACTAATATCGACAGCGCGATACCGAAGGTCGCCAAAGGCATCGCAGATCAGGGAAAAGGCAAAATTAGGTGCCCAAGTAATCGTAGCTTGATGATTGTCAATCAAATCCAGCCACAATAGCGGATTTTGCACAATCAAGTCAGTGGGTACATGAATTTGTTGACAACCTAAATCAACACCCATAATACTAAGAGAAACTAACGCACCGACATGATCCAAAGGCATCCAGTTTAAAATACTTTCCTGACTGGAAAAATCGCCCATAATAACTAAGCCAGCTGTCATACTCAGTAAATTGCAATGATTTAGCATTACACACTTGGGTATACCAGTACTTCCAGAAGTCAAAAGCAAAATTGCCAAATCCTCTGGCTGGCTTTGATGCAAATTTAAATCCGGTTCGCATTCTAGCAGCTTGTTAATTGTGGCAACTTGAAAGTTTTCTAAATTCAAAAGCTTTGACAAACTAGTAATCTTAGGAGCTAAAGAAGGGCTTGTCAGTACAAGGGGCTTTCCCAACATCTGCCAAGTATTCTGGAGTTTACCTGTGGTACTGTTGACTTGTTCGTAGGTTTTGGCTACAGATATTGGCACTGGAACAAAACCCCCTAGCACGCAACCCCAAAAAGCAGAGATAAAATCTTGATTGGATTCTAGTTGAAAAATTATTTTATCTTGGGGTTTTAGTCCTAGCTTTTTTAACCCAAATAAAATCCGTTGAGCATCCTGCAATAATTCCGCATAAGATTGAATCTCGATACCATCAGTTTGAATGTATGTAATTCCTTTAGTTGAAATTTGAGCCGCTCGTTGCAGTACTTCTGCTAGTGTGCGGGTATTCTGAGGGTATTGTAGTGGTTCTCCATGACTAATGGCTAGCTTTTTTAATGAGGACGAACTCTTATTTTCTATCTTTTCAATAGGTGTGGTTACTTGTACATTTTGCTGGCTATCTTCAAAAGCGTTCGCTTGTGTACTAGGTAGCAAATCTTTTAAGTGGAGAGGTGGAATACTCTTAACTATCGGTTCAACAACTACTGCAACACGCTCAATTTCTAACAATGACTCTAGTTGTTCTTCTATACGAAGCATTAAGTCAGAATTAATAACTTGCAAATTGGCTAAAGTTGCTACGTCTAACTCTCCTGTATCTGTTAGCGGTAAAATTGATACTGGCACAATTGCCTTCGGTATCGATTCGCGAGGTAGAATCGCTTGCAGGTGAGATAATAATTGTTCTGCTATAAATAAACCTGATGGAACTACATAAGCGACTAACTCCTGTGTTAACTTTTCTGTTTGTCTCTCTATAACTACACAATCGTCTACAGTCAAACTAGACCGGATCGCAACTTCTATTTCTCTATATGGAAAACTTATATTAATTGAATTTGTTAAAAGCTGATTATAATTATCTAATTGCATTAACTTTTATATCCTTATGAAAGTCCGCTTTTTGAGAATTAAAATTGCCGAACTAAACCTTACACGTAATTTTTATCTATAATGTTATTTTTTGCAATTATTTAACAAGTACATAATCTCAGTTTGATCGATAAAATGCAATAACACTTAAGACACTTAAGTGGACAATTAAATGGTCAGTTAAGACAGTTAAGACAGTTAAGACAGTTAAGACAGTTAAGCAGATCGTAATCATATTTAAAACAGTTAAATGAATAATAATTACTAACTGTCGGTATACTTAAAAGTTGGGATCGGTGAGTTCAGGTTAAAAACAAGCGATGCCCGCAGGCTTCCATCTTCTTACCCCTCTGGGCAACCAAGCAACGCGTAGCGTCTCCGGAGGAGAATGGTATCGCTGATTTTTGATACCGAAAAAAAAAGTAATTTACAATCCCTAGCGCTACTATGTTTATATAACCTTTTTTATAATCAGGATAATGCTTACCAAACAGCAAAGAAAACTAGTTACTTACAAAAAAATTACGATTTATGAACGAATATACAAATTACCTGTTCTAAAAAGTACCAAATTAAAAGCTGTTCAAAAAAATATTAAAGAACGTCGAAGATTAATTAAAGAAGGTGTTCGGTATCATCAGCTTTGGGGAATAATTAAGCGGAAAGAAAAAATTAGTCAGGAGACAATTTTTCAAGAAAGCCAATTTTTAATAAAAGATTGTACTCACTTTATTGATTTTCTCGAAAATTATAAAGATAGTTATGAATTTTTTTTGCTGAAACTGACTGATGATTTTAAAAACTTATTTATAAAAAAATACCTGGAAATAAAAAACTTAGATAATGAAAGAAGAAAATTAGAGATTAAGAATTATAAGAATAAAAAAATACTCGATGAATTAAAATGGGAAAAACAAGAAAACTTTAAAGCACTTTTATTATTAAGTAATGCTTGCTTTTTGATGTTAGAAAAGATAAAATTGTTAAGTGAAGGACTTAAAATGATAGCAGAAAATACTAAAAATCAGAAGCAAATTGTCCTACAAATAGCTAAAGATTTGGAAGTCTATCAAGAAATTTATAAATATCAAAGGAAAGCCCAAACAATTCGTCAGGAAATAGTAAAAATAGCCGAGACTGCAATCAATTTTGAAAACAGTTTACAAGATTACTTTAGTCCATTTCAATCGTTAATAGACGAAGTAGTAAAAGTAGATGAGGATTTTTACGCAACTGTCGGAGACATTAAAGATTTAGCGGATAATATTTTAAAGTCTCAGTCTAATTTATTAATTTCCAAAGAAACTAACGGATTTTCTGAAACTTTTCTAGATTTTATGGTATCCAGTTATGAAAATAAAGAAAGATTAAAAGATGCTCTTATTCAATGTCAATCATTAGATTGCCGAATCTCTAATTTTGACCCAGACGATAATCCTTTTTCTTTAGACAAAGAAATTGACTCAATATCTAACCATATTTCCAAGCAACTTGCCGAGCGAAGAGAAGAGATAGGGGTAGCAGAAACAAATTTAGTCTCGATAATGCCTCTCCTTACTCTTCAAGAAACTGGATTGATGAGACTGACTAATGGCGATACGACTTTAACAAAAAAATTTAAAAATAAAAATAACGTTGATTATACCAAACTGCGGGATCTCCTCGTTCAGCACAAGTGGAAAGAAGCTGACATTGAAACCACTAGATTAATGCTAAAAGTCATAGGTAAGAGTTATTGGAATGAAGTTTATAAGGAAGATATTGATAATTTTACTTGTAAAGACCTTCAGACCATCGATCAACTGTGGCAAGAAAATAGTCATGGTTATTTCGGCTTCAGTGTTCAGCAAAGTATTTGGAGCGAAATGGGTGGTCAAGTAGACTATGAAACAGAAAAGAGACTCGGCGATCGCCTTGGTTGGCGAAAACAGGGAAACTGGTTAGATTACGGTCAACTAACTTTTGAATTATCTCCCACAACACCGATAGGACATCTACCAGCGCAATGGTTGCACTATGACCATGATACCTTTGACTTATCCCTATCATCTACAGAAAACCTTTCAATGGGAGCGTGGCGGGTGGGATCTTGGTTAGTTTGGCTGATGCACTTATTCTTTTCTCGTGCAAAAATTTGTAAAAGCACTTAGAGTTAAAGCTAATTTAAGGATAGAGATGAGTAATAGTAACCTGTCTGACATAGACATCGAAATTTTACTTTTTGGCAAATGGCGCTTTGATACGTCTTGGGAAAAAATAACTATTCAATTTAAAGATGATATGACTTATGAGCAAACCAGGATTCAAACATTTATTTTCTCGAAACCTAAGGAACTTATAACAGGTAATAAATTTGCTGGTGTATGGTACGTAAGTGAAAGAAAATTGCATTTAAATGTTAAAACTGTTCCAAAATCCCTCTTGAATTTACAGATACCGCTAGTTTTTAAGGTTTCTATTGCAGATATGGTCGCTAGTTTAGGTTCTATGTTTCTAACAGAAAAGTATGAAGTCATTAAAATTAATAGTTCTAAATTTAGAATAATGGATAAAGAACAATCGATTATTGGCACAAAAATCAAATAGTAATTGCAAAGTAGTAGATATTATAAAATCACTTCCCTCATCACTAGATAGCTTTGATCGGTCTTGGCTAAAAAGTCAAATCCGCAAAAAACGCTCCTCAGTTCGATTGTTTGCGAGATGCCCCACTCGCATGTCTTACGTTTAGCGTCTTAACCGCCTTGGCGGTTGCTATACTTGCCAATTCCACGAACTTGATATCTTAGACAGATGTAGTTGCAAGCCCTACCTGGAAGTTGTTACCGTGGAAGAAATTCCGACGCAACTTACTTCGCCTACAAAAACGAGTGTTGTGCGATTCGTTGCAAGTATAATCACGGTAGTCAGTCCGTAAATTTACTTGCCAACCCTTTGGGGTTGAACTCCCAGATAGATAAGGAATCGCGCAAAGGGAGTAGTGTTCCAAAGTGGCATCGGCAAAAGAACCTAAGTGAGAAGAATATTAAAAAAATTCTGTTTAGGAATTAGGGGTATTGGTAATAGATCGGCAAGAATTTCTGCATCAGTTGCTGGGACTTCTTTTGTAGCTAACATTTCAGGCAATATAGCTTCTGTAGTCTCAATATCGCAAGCTTCAAAATCAATGTTCGACTCTTCAGGTTCTTCCAGGTATTCTTCACAGATATCTTCTTCTGATTCTTCTGTATCCCTTTGCCACAAGGATTCAAACTCTCGCTGCTTGGATTCCCAGTTTATTTGGTTAATAATATCTTCAGTACGTTCATCGCTAATAACCAACTCTTCTATAGTGTCGCTGGCTTCTTCATCAGGGATTAGTTCAACAACAGAGGTAATTTCATCCTTACCAATCTGGGCTTGATGCTTCTCATATAAATCAGCGATCGCTATTCTGACAATTCGTTGTGGCGAAAATCCTAACTCACTAATCAATTTCTCTGTAAGCACCCCTGTCAAATGGTCATCTTCCATAATCTTGCCGAAGGTGTAATATCTACTACCATCAGGCATGGCTCGCCAGTTACCGTCTTTTTTGTCTCGATTCTGAGATTTGAGAAACGACCTTCTTTCTTCAATCAGTTCTAATACAAGTCCGCAAGTCAATCTCCCGATGGGAATATTTTTCAAATCTTCAATCAATATTCTGTAGTTCTGGGAGCATAACCGCAGCAGTATCGATATTGGTACTACTGCCAAATGTTGGGGGCAGCTAATAAATGCTTGAAAATTCTCAGCAATTTTGAGCGATCGCTTTTCTTCAGCACTTCCTTTATCCCAACCATCTCGCGTATTTCGCTTGAGTCGAGAAATCCAAAAGCTTTTTTACCAAGAACTGAATTTGGTGTCTGAACAAGAATTTGCTGCCTTTTTAAAGAGTTTGAATAAAGAAACTGTAATCGCAGCAGCCAATCCCTTTGGGAGTATTGCACAAGAATTTTTAGCCACATGCCAAGCATTAGGTTTACAACCACCAGAGAAAGGAAAGCTACAGGAATGGTTAGAGAATTTAGTAGTTGCTCAAGAAGCATCAAATTTTACAGCTAGAAATTTACCTTCAGGGAACTTACAACTGTTTTTAGATTATTTACTTACACTTGAGGCAGCACCGACTGAGGATGAGGAAAATAGCATTGCTCATCACTTTGGTTTAGAACCAGCGCATCTTAAACGGCTAATATCCCGTGTGAGATTTGACTAGAAAGAAACTACCACAACTACAAAAGTACTATTAACTGTATCCGGAATTGACCCCTTCCTGCGTGAATCACTGACATTAGCTAACATCAAAATAATCACAGATGGGGGTAAGTATGGCGCAAAATTGGCTGCGGATTACTCATCAAGACAACAAAATTCAACTTTCTTGGCAACGGGGACTCTCGGCACCGCGCTCCGCACCTTCCGTAACCTTTGAGCATCCTTTTAATCAGGAGACGCTTACCGATTTTCGCTGGTATCTGGAAAAGTTTTTACCCTTTCCTTACGGTATATTCCCAGATAAAGCGAAGAAAATCGAGCAGAAGTTCCAAGAATGGGGACAGAGGTTGTTTGAGTTAGTGTTTCCTCGTAGCACCAAAGCCTGGGATTTTTTCTATGAAGCAACTAGAGAAGGGCTGGATAAGTGTGAAATCAATATTTCTTCTGATGACCCACGGTGCTAAATTTGCCTTGGGAATTGCTGTATTCCCCCGATTATCAATTTCTCGCCCCCTCTTTGGCTGGGATGTATCGCAGTTTGAGCGGTCATGCAGTGCGATCGCCAATGGGACAATTACCCCAAGATAAGTTAAATATTTTGCTAGTAATTGCCCGTCCTTATGGCGAAAAAGATGTAGCTTTGAAAACTATTGCCCGTCCCCTGTTGGAGGCGCTAAAACCGATTCAAAAGTATGTCAACCTCAAGGTTTTGCGTCCACCCAGCTTTGAAGAATTTGAAAGAGAACTGAATGCACACAAAGGTTTTTACCACATCGTGCATTTTGATGGGCATGGTAACTTTGACCCAGATAGCACAGGATTTCAATATTCCTTTGGTAGTAAAGGACAGGGGGTATTGGTATTTGAAAATATTGATGGTTCGCCACAAATTATCACAGCTACCCAAATTGCTCAAAGTTTGAATGATTGTCGTGTACCAATTTTTGTGTTGAATGCCTGCAAATCTGCACAGGAGGGAGATGGTAGCTTTTCTTCTGTGGCGACGCGCTTGGTGTCCTTGGGGGCGAAAGGTGTGGTGGCGATGGCTTATAACGTGCAGGTGGAAGCAGCGAAACATTTTATTGGACGGTTTTATCAGCAATTGGTATTGGGAACCGATGTATCAACTGCGGTAGCGGCGGCGCGAAGACAGGTTCTAAATCAACGCCTCCGTCCTAGTCCTAAAGGTGATTTACCTTTGGCTGACTGGATGGTTCCGGTATTGTATCAGCAGGAAACTTACATGCCGTTTGTGCCAACTAGTAATTTTACGGAAGATATTCTTAATATTGATAACTTTCTAGAGGAACCTGTCAGTAATTTGGTGGGGTTCCCAGAACAAGGACGCTACGGCTTTATTGGGCGAGATTACGATATTTTACGCTTAGAGCGGTCGTTTCGCCGAAATAATATCATGCTGTTGCAAGGTATGGGTGGAGTTGGGAAAACTGAGTTAACCGCAGGATATGCGCGGTGGTTGGAGGAAACCCAGGGGCGAGAAAAAATATTCTTTACTTCCTTTGAGTCTGGCGCATCGCTGAATCGGGTTGTAAATGAAGTAGGAAGGGCGGTTTGGGGAGACAAGTTTTCCCAATATGCAGCAGAGCAACAACAACGAGCAGTATTAAAATATCTACAATCTCAGCCTTGTTTGTTGATTTGGGATAATTTTGAACCAGTGGCGGGTTTTCCGGAGGGAAATGAGCCTTTGTTGAGTGCGGACGAGCGAGATGATTTAAAACGCTTCCTCAAAGAATTGCGTGGTGGTCAAACTTGGGTTTGATTACCAGTCGTCGTGAGGAAGCTTGGCTTGATTGTGGGTACAGTTTAATAAATTTACAGGGATTGTCACCTGTTGATGCCCAGGAATTTGCAGCGAAAATTTTGCGATCGCTGGGTGTGGAGAGCAATTCCAGTCAACAAAGATGCAGGCATCACAGATCAATACTGCGTAGGTTTTGGATTTGATCCCCCCAACAAGAGCGATAAGTTGGGGGGCTAAAAGCCTTTTAAAGCCCCCCAACTTATCGGGGGATTTAGGGGGATCGATTTTGGGAAAACTTCTTAACCGAGCAGTATTGCATCACAGATGACTATTCATTAAAACTTACTTTAGTGGCAATTAAAATGATATTATCAGCATAATCAAGACCTAAGATTCGAGTAATAATGTATCTCGTTACCAAATCGAAAATTTTCTCTTTCCAGGTTTTCTGCTCTCTTTGAAAAACAACTCGGTATCCCTCCACTTGCAACTTCATACAAGTTAAATAAGCCCATAAATCATTGATGTTATAACAATGAACATGAGTCATATCTGAAATTAAAGGGCTTCTAACACAGCGTGCATTAGGAGTCTGTATAACAATTACACCGTCCGGAGCTAGTAAATTAACAAGTTTATTAATCAGTGCCAAACCTTCAGGCAATTGTAAATGTTCGATAACATCTAGACATAAAATAACTGAGTATTGATTGCTGATTTCATCTATAGTCTCATATGTATATTGAAATTCTTCTCCTATATCTTGTGTATGATAGTGCCCTGAATAACCTGCCTGTTGAAATTTTGCCATCATTCTCAAATCGCCAGATCCAACATCAAGAACAGTGTTTTTATTTTTAATTTGAGTAAAAATAACTTTTTCAACTTCGGACAGTTCTGTTGAATCCCACCACTTTAACAGGGGAAATTTTGGTGTTCCTAACTTTAGTAATTCTTTTCTTTTCCAATAATTTAAATAAACTAAATTTGATTTCATCATATTATTCATAACTCTTTGTAAACCTGTTTAGTTTGTCGAGCAGTTCTTTCCCAATTAAATTTATGGCTGCGATTTTTGGCTTGATTTACTAAATAATTGTAATAATCACAATCGCTTGTTAACCGTTGTAATAATATTACTAATTCTTGGGTGTCAGAGATAGCGAAAGTTTCGCCACCATCGCCCAAGATTTCTGGTAAACAAGTGGCTTTTGCTGCCAAAACCGGGCAATCAGACACCATCGCTTCACACAGTTGGAGACCAAAACCCTCGTAAACGCTTGGATAAACAAAACAAAGCGCTTCAGCATAAAGTGCCGGAAGGTCTACATCATCCACCCAACCCAAAAGTCTTAAGCGGTTGGCAATTCCTAGTGACTCCGCAAGTTGTACCAATGCAGCACGCTGTTCGTTCTGACCACCTGCAAGCACCAAGTCAACTCCCTCTAGATTAGCTTGTGCAAAAGCACGAACTAAGAATGGAATATTCTTACGTTTTTCCCACCCACCAATATAAAAAATGTAGGGAGAATTAAGCTTGTAGCAGTTCCGAACATGCAGGCGTTCAGCATCACTCACTGTTTGATGAAATCGTGCATCCGCTGCTTCATAAATAACAGTAACCTTATGTTCTGGAATCTGAAGGTATTTGACTATATCATCTTTAGAATATTGACTGACCGTAATAATTTTGTCTGCTCGTGTTCTGGCAATCCAGTGATACATTCTGCTCTGGATATTAACAAAATTAAACTGTTGATGCCAGGATTGATCTCGTGAATAATAAACTTGGTCAATCGCATCATGTAAGGTTAGAACGCGAGGACAAGGACTTGACCAAGGAAGACCAAAGTTCATGGGACAATGCAATATGTCTACTTTATCCTTTTCGCATTGTTTTGGCAACCAATATTGCTCCCATAATACATAGCGCATGGGGGAAGCTATGCGTATTTGATAACTATCTTTTGGTAATTTTGCCAAATAGCTTTCATGCAATGGCTGGTCTGAGTATAGAAAAAACTCTATACCTAAAGAGGATAACTCTATCAAAAGATTAATGGTATAGCGATTCCATCCTCTGAGTGTTGGGGAGTTTAATAATCTGGCGTTGAAACCAACTTTCATTACTTAAATATTTTCCTATTGATAAAATAATTAACAAACGTAAATAATATGATTACTATAGCAGCTAAGACATATTCTAACTGCCAATCAGCGGGAGTTTTTTTATCCCCAATAACAATTAACTTCCAATCCACAAGTTTATGAATAGCCTTAACTCCTTTACTTGGAGAATTAATAGTAGTGATGACTATATATTTTGACAACTTATTCTTGCCTTTATTTAATAAAAAATTAAAATCTTAATCTTTAAATATCTGAGTAATAATACCATCAGCAACCCAACTCCAAGAAAAAGTATTAAGACAAAAATGTTGACCTTCTGTGCCCATTAAAGCAAGTCTTTCAATATTTGAAAAAGCCTCTAAGATTTTTTCACAGATATCCGCTGGTTCTGGACTTGTACATAAGAAACCAAAATTACCGTTTTGTGTGATTTCTGGCAAACTATTGCGATTCAAACCAAGAATAGGAACTTTACAAGCAAGTGCTTCAAGGTAAACAAGACCCCAAGGCTCATTTAAGGCTGGCATTGCGAACAATGAAGCATGATTAAACAGACTTTGTAATTTTTCCCAACTCACAGAGCTTAATATTTCCATATTAGGTAAGAGTGGAATTATATCTTTATATCCTTGAGGACATATCAAAATTAATTTAAAGTTTTGATTTATGCGTTGTGCAAGCTTAAATGCCTCTATCAATAAAAAGCCTCCTTTCTCCTCAAACCTTCCTTTAGCAACAAATAAAATGAATCCAGATTGATAGTCTTTTATACCTCTAAAAGGCTTAATCTTTCCGCGACCAGTACCTACTACAGAAATCTTCGAGGCATCTATTTGATAATGATGCACCAAATTATCTTTGACAATAGTTAATTTTTTATCCTGGCTGGGGGGTTAATACCGTGACCGTGACCTCTATAGGATGCCCGTGCGCGAGTTGGGTTCCCAATCCCCATCTCGCACACCTCCTTCTTCCTTCTTCCTTCTTCCTTCATTCAATGCCTGATAAACCTGCTCAATTTTTTCAACTGTTACCTGCGGGTTGCAATAATCTTCTAGTAAACGTCTAGCTTTTATCCTTCTTTTCTGTTGCAAAGATGGATTATTTAATAGTTCCATAGTCTTATCAATCAACCCCTGGTCATCCTCACAAATACCAGCATGAACCCCATCTTCAGCCGGGATACCTTCCACACCCTCCGATGTAGTCACCACAGGTGTACCTAAAGCAAAAGCTTCCATTATTTTGACTTTCATACCGCTACCTGCAATCGGTGCATATAGCATGACATCTGTATTAGCAAAGTAGGGTAGAGTATCTGGAACATCCTGATAAATTTCTACGTCTTTAGTTTTGGTAAATGCGGCAAAAGCATCTTGAGCAGACCGCCCAACAATTTGTAGTTTTGCATTAGGAACACGGCGCTTAATTTCTGGCCATAACCTAGTTAAAAGTCTCTGGGCCGCCGAATAGGATGGCGTCCAATTAAACCCACCAATTAGACTTACTATTGGTTGCTGGTTTATTTGCTTTTGTTCGGCAAAGGGATAAAGTGAAAAATCGATTCCTAATGGAACTGTATAAATAGTAGCTTGAGGATTAATTTGATGAATATGTTTGGCTAAACGCTCTGATAATGTAATTATTTTGGGAAAGGCTTTCAGCAATTTTTGTTCAGCCCGGTAAGTGAAAAACTTTCTGAAGCGAGTTTCCAAAGATTTACTATATTCAAAGGTGCGGTCTAAAGAAAATAGGTAATGAACATTAACTACTGCTCGTTCTCTATGTCCTCGTCCTAACCAACCACTCCAAAGCTGTTCAAGATGAAGGATGTCGTAAGGCTTGGCTAGTTCCGCAGCTAAATCTTGCCGTAACTCTGGACTAAAAATGTAGGAATAAGGTTGTTGTATAGCTTCCATCTTTGCTATTAGTCCATTCTTTACTTGAGAAATGGGATAGCAGCGCATGTCATAATCTGATGCTGGAAAAAGAGCTAAAGCTTTCGCAATTTCTTCTGATTTGCTGCAAGGGACAAATGCAGTCACATTATGACCTCTTTCAACTAACCCTTTAAGTAAAACGTAGTACCACCTAGCATCAGCGTCGCCAAATGGTAGAGGTAGTGAATTTATTACAAGCAGAATTCGTAAAGATTTCATCTATTTAAAGCTAAGTAGGTACTACGCATTCATTATTTATATATCTTTTTTTCTTATTTGCTTTACTGAATATAGAATACAAAATTCAGGAATGTATAATTATTTTGCATAGGCACTTATTACTCTATCTTATTTAAGAGACTTCTTGCCATATCATCCCAAGTATAATTTCGTAATTCTTGCGAAAACAAAGATACTAACTTGCTGTAATAGTGTCGATCCCTGCGCCAGTTTTGCAGTCTCGCGGCCAAATCAACTGCATCTTCAGGATTAGGAATCAACAAATCTCCCAACTGCTGCGGATAGCGTTCTGCAATTCCAGATGTAGCGCTGACTATACCTGGCAAACCACAACAGAGGGCTTCATGGACTCCCAATCCATAAGCTTCATAACGACTGGGAGCAACCAAGCAATCAGTTGCCCGCAACAAATTAGGTACATCAGAACGAAAGCCCAAGAAATGAATGCGGGAACTGATACCAGCAATAGCAGCACGATGCTGCCATTGTCTTAGTTCTGCACCAACCCCAATCACAACCAAGTCAGCATCCCAATCGGGGGAAGTACACAACTGTTGCCAAGCTTCAAAAAGGGTATCGAATCCTTTGCGGCGATCGCCCAAAGCACCAATAAATATTACGATTGGTTTTTCCTGAGACCACCCTAACTCATGACGCAATTGGGTTCGTTCTTGAGGAGTTGCCGGATAAAATATTTGCGGGTCGATGCCATAGTATATCCGGTGAAATCGCTTTTGGGGAATTCCTAACTTCTCAATCAAGTCTCGTTGAGTGCGGTCTGAATTAACAATGATGACCCGCGCAGATTTTAAGGTCTTTCGTTCTGCATCTAAAAACATCCGATGAGATATCGACCCCTTGAACTGACGTAGTAACCCCGATTGATTGTTAGCTTGGTAAGCCGCGTGGACATAATGTACCCAGTTAATATCTCCCCATTGGCAGTTACCGCTATTGACCAGTACTCTAGTACCATTTGCAGTCAATCGCTGTGCCTGGAAGCGTCCGATCCAATTAAGCAAGGGACTGCTAAGTAGATAAGAATTCGCTATCTTTGGCACTTGATGAAATTTGACATTGGGATAAGCTAACAACTCAGTCGCTACCCGGTAAGCCACAAGATGCACTTGTTGTCCTTGCCTTGCTAGGTAGTCAGCCAAAGCAAAATTGGCTCTGTCCATCCCACCTGTCCTGACAAAATCACCCGTTACCAGTAAATAGGATTTCATAACTTAGAAGTCCTCAACTCCTTCCTAGAGTTGCCAGCAGCCGCAAACAGGGTAGCATTGAGTAACCAGAACTCCATACCCCCCTGACTCATGAATAGGGGGTAGTTAAAAGTAATTGCCACAGCACTAATGTTGTACGCAAAGATCAACCCACCCCAGAGTGCAAAATCTCCCAATTTCCGATTGGTAGCAATATTCCAGGCAGTATGACACGCTATAGTTAGCGCAGCAACATATGCAATGATTAGTGGTACTCCCCCATCCAGCAGCCATCCCGTCCACTGGATTTCTACCCAAAGGGGCTGGGACACTAGGTCGGTGTTGTCGCCAAAATAGTTATTTATCATTCCCCAACGCCCTAACCCGGCTCCTAAAGGATATTGCGGTAAGAGATTTTCAAGAGTATCCTGCAAAAAACGTCCCCGATTTTGTTGATAAACCTCGTTAGGAGAAGAAGTAAACAAGCTAGATAAACGTTGTAGTGTGGACTTTCCCCCAATCGCTATTGCCCAAGAAAATGTTGCTGCAAATAGGGCTGTCACACTTGAGACCATCATTGTCAGACGCGCAATTTGACCTGTCCTCATCAACACTGCTGCCAAAAAAACCATAGAAATAGCAGCTACTACAAAAATAGAACGGATTTGAGATAAGTAGATGCAAAACAAACCAAGAGCAGCGCTACCTATACCAGTAAGTTTTACGAGCGGGTTTTGGTGTTTGAGTGCGATCGCAACACCGAACAAGAGAGCATATAAACCCGCAGTTGCTGCCCCTCCTGGTATATCAGTTAAGCCCATTGGTCTATAAGTCTGTTCGCCGTTAGCTAAAGCGATTAATAAATCCTCTCCGTGATAGATGCTATTTTGAATAGCTGTGGAAAGAGCTAAGTGAAATTTTCCAGGAAAGTACACCTGTAACACCCCAAAGCTCGCACTCAGAGTATGAATCCCCCATATCAGAAACATTAAGCTCTCAAAACCATTCGGGTTAATTTTTAAACTCCTCACCCAAAAAAGGGGACTGAGAATGGCAAGATACATAGCGCATTGAGCTGCCCCTGCCGCGATAGAGTTGATGTAGGGATGCAGGCAGAACTGTAGCAACATGATTGCCAGTACTATAATTGCGGGGTTAGTGGCGGGATGTTTGGCACCATCTAGGCGTAACCGCATTAACAAAAACAGACTAAGGGCAAAGGAGGCAATGCGGATCGGCACTCGCAGAATGCCGACTTGAGGAATCAACAGCAATATTTGCAGGGTAAACTGTAGCAGTATAAAGGTATGTGCCCATGTCCAGTTTATTTTTGCCCATATTGAAAAAGAATTTGGTAACTCCTGAGTTGTTTTCAGAATCATTAATTTATTAAGTTTGAGAACTGAGCCATTATCGAAATGAAGGTTTTAATATAGGACTCCTATTTGATTTTTGAAAAAACTCCGTACATCTGAAGAGTGGTAA
>CAXTCQ010000003.1:0-42058 GCA_964242965.1 uncultured Calothrix sp.
TGAGGGGTCATACACCTGAATCGCCAGCAGCATCCGCAGAAGTTGTCGGGGATCTAACAACCCCTCAGAACTTATGACATAGACCAGTTAGGATTGTAGGTTGGGTTTCGCTTACGCTACACCCAACATTTAATAGTTGGGTTCCACGCTCGTCCCAAGGGGACACGCTGCGCGTTGGCGTAGCCTGCGCTTTGCGCTTACGTTCTACCCAACCTACGTCTAATTTTTTTAAACCCACCAAAATTAATAACATGAACCACTACTGGTCTATGTCAAAAGTTTTGATGGGTTCAAAAACGAACTACAGAGACACTGAGTACACGGAGAAAGAATTGGGAGAGATGAGGGTATTTTTCAACCCATCAAAATTAATAACATGAACCACTACCCTTTGATGTTTTAATATTTTTCTCTTGCTAGAGACATAAAAGAGCGATCGCAACTTAAGTTAGTAACTGGTGCATGATTTTGTATCAGTTCCCCAACGATTTGCTGGAAATACTCAAAGCCAAATTTATTAATTGTTTTTTGACGTAAAGAAAAAGGTTGATACATTAAAGAGTTAGGATAAGTACCTTGTAAAGTCTGGATGAGAGTCTCGCCGATGGCATCTATGTCGTTCGGATTAACTAAGGCTCCTAATTCACCATGACAAAGTGGATCGACTGAACCGTCTTGATTTCCTGCTAATGTCGGTTTGCCGCAAGCTAATGCTTCTAAATAAACAATGCCAAATCCCTCTCCTTGACTTGGCATGGCAAATACATCGCAAAGATTGTAGTGGTCGCAAAGTTCCTCGTCGGGGACAAAGCCTGCTAAAGTTACATTGTCTTGCAGGTTTAGTTGAGCGATTAGTTGTTCTATACGGGGGCGGTCGTTTCCTTTGCCTACGAGAATATAATGGACATTGGGAATTTGCTGTCTAATTTTAGGTAAAGCTTGCAAAATTTGGTCGTAACCCTTGTAACCCTCAGCATTTGACAAACGGCTAACAGTCAAAATAATTGGTTGTTCGGGTTTTAATTTATATCGTTCGATTAGATGAATTGGTTTATCGGCTATTTTAAAACGATTTGGGTCGAAAGTGTTAAATAAAAGCAGTACTTTATCTGGGTCGAGATTTTGTTCTGATAGCAGGCGATCGCGTGTATAACTACTGACACAAAGAATTCGGTCTGCTGCTCTTAAAGCTGCTTTTAATCTGGGATTTGTAATATTCCAAGCATCAATACCATGAGCAACTACCCAATAAGGTGTACCGTTCAAGCGTTTTAAGCAATGAGCAGCTTGAGCAAAGTTTATGTGGGTCGAAATTACTAAATCGGGACGTTGGAAAAGTCCTTGAACAATAATGGACGAAGCAAAGTAAAGCGTTGATAACTTAGAAAAGCACTTTCCGTTAAAGTGAAAGCGAGTATGGGGTAGATAGCTGATATCAGGTGAAGTCTCTACATCATGCTTGAGAAAAACATCGTATTGGGCTTGAGGGTAAGCACTTTGCAAAGCTTGTAGTAAAAAGGCAGAGTAAACTTGAATACCACCCTTTAATCCAAAAATATTCGGAAACCATAAATGCAATCTTGATGTAGATAGTAATTTAGGCATATTCAAAATATGTATCTTTACTGAATAGTATGATTATTTTAATACATTATTTTTTATATGTCGCCTATAAAAGGTTATAAATTACTTTTTTTCCCCAAGCATTTGCATAGAAAAAACTCTATAATTTAAAATAGAAAATATTGTATATACTATTTTTTTTGTAAAAGATATTTTTAAAACCGCATATACATAGAAAATAAGATATTTATACACTAAATTTTAAAATTAGCTTTACTATTTCCGGAGGTGCAATATGTTCGCAAAACAAGATAAGACAACTTCACAAATAATTTATAATAGCTTTATAAAAGCTTTCTTTGCTTAATAGGTTGAGCGGGATTTCCTGCATAAATTATCATCGGTTCTAGAGAGCGTCCAGCAACTCCACCAAAAGTAAGAACGGCACCGCGTCCAACGATAACTCCAGGACCAATTGAAGATTTAGCGGCAATCCAACTACTTTCTTGGATGTGGATTGGGGCAGGAATTAGTTTAAAATCAGGGTGATTCCAGTCATGATTGCCAGTACACAAATAAACTCCTTGGGATAGGCAAACATGATTTTCGATAGTGACGGGAGCAACATTATCAATCCAAACATCTTCCCCTATCCAAGCAAAATCACCTACAGTTAACCGCCAAGGAAATTTAACACGAACACCTGGTTTAATCCGAACTCCCTTACCTACTTTCGCGCCAAAAATCCGGATTATTAATACTTTGAAAATGGAAATTGGTAACAAATAACTTTTAAATAGTGGTGAGCCAATAAAGTACCATAAAAGTTGCTGATAATAGGGTGCGCCGGAGGTATATGTGCCAACGGTATAATTATCTAAACGCATATAATGAGTTGTTATTATGAGGATAAAGGTTTGCTCCGGTACGTTTTGTAAATATCCACAGAAGCGAGCGACCGCTGTCGCGGAGAATGTGAAGAATAGATTCTCTCGGTCGATTGGAAGGAACTGCGACAGGAGTAAAGGCGATCGCTTGACTACCCAAAAAAAAAGTAGCGATCGCTTTTGCACGAGCTATGTGAAAATCTGAGGTAATCAGGTATATATGCTGAATGTGATGCTTTTGGAATTCTGATACAAGAGTCGTGAAGTTAGTCACCGTGTCAACAGCGCGGTAATCAAAGTGGACGCGCTCTGCTATACCTACTTTTTGGTAGACACGACGCGCTTCTTCTGCCTCGACACCGCTAGAAACCCAGATTTCTAGTCCGGGAAAGTTTAAAGCAAATTGTGCGGTAAATTCTTCTCGGTCTAGACCACCACCAAGAGTAAGGATAGCTTGGGGTTGGGGAGCTTGGATTGAAGCGATCGCTAACTTTATAGGTATTATGCTAAGTAGAATTATTAGTAATCCGACTAAACCATAAACTCCATATTTTTTAATTTGTTTATGCATTTGATCGCAATTGGTTTAGAGATCGGGTTTTTGTAGTTTTTCGTACTCTACAATCCGGATGGATAAAAGAATTTCTGCTAGAACGCGCTGAAATGCATAGTACCAGCCATGCCAACCGTCGAGGATACCGCCCTTGAGAATGAGACAATAAACTAAGATGACAAAGGGAGCAAGAATTTTTTGCTTGCGGATGCGATCGCCTAAACTTAATTCGCTCTCTGGTGTTTCCAAGATTTTCTTTGTTTCGATGACCATATAACGGTCTTGTGCCCATAACCAGCGGGTTAGGGGTTTGCGATCGTCGTGGTATATACAAGCAGAAAGTAGTTTAGAATTTCCCTCGACACTAACTCGATGAGCGTGACCATCTTCTTGGTAAATAGCTTTTTCTCGTTTGTAGAGGACTTTACGGGGTGGTAGCAAAGTACCGTATAATGGTTTACCGAAGACAGAATATTTGAATGGAACACTATAACTATTAAGTCCAAGTTCCTCTTGTAAAGATTGGATTTCGACAATTAATTCTTGACTAAGAATATAATCTGCATCTAAAGAAAGAACCCAAGGTGTGTTAACTTTTGACAATCCGTAATTACACTGGGTAGCAAAAGAATCAAATTTCTTTTGAAATACTTCTACTTGAGGAAATTTCTTGAGAATATCTAATGTTTCGTCTGTACTGAAGCTGTCTATTACAACTATTCGATGCGCCCAAGTTAATTGCTTGAGGGTACGCGCAATATTAGGCGCTTCGTTATATGTCAAAATTAGAGGGGTAATATTATTAAGCATAGTTTGAATATATTCTCAATGAATAATATAAAGAGTTAGATTCATACTTTTTAAGACTTACGCACACTACAGGAAAAATTAGGCATTATAAACTTTGAGATCCCCCCAACCCCCCTTTTTAAGGGGGGCTTTACATTTGTTTATAGATTTCAATTAACTGTGTAGAAATTTGTGACCAAGTGTACTTTTCCAAAATTAACCGACGAGCGCGATCGCCCATTTTTTTAGCTGCATCTGGTTCGTTAAAGAACTCTTCGAGAGCATCGCTAATGGCTGATATATCTTGCTTTGTAACATAACCAAGTTGATGTTCTTGTACTAAAGAAGATAATGCTACACCAGAGGTCAGGAGCGTAGGCAGACCCACAGCCAGAGCTTCTAGAACTGCTACACCAAAATTTTCTGAATAGGAAGTTAGAGCAAATAAATCTGCTCCTTGCATAAATAAATCTTTTGTTTCTCCTTTCACAAATCCAACTAAATGTGTACGCTCGCGTATCCCATGAGAGACGAGTAAAGATTCGATTTCTGCTTGATATTCAGTAGAACCGCTACCTGCTAAAACAAAATGAAAGCGATGGTTAGATTTTCCTAAAGCTGGAATTAAATAATTTAGACCTTTTTTGGGATGTAGACGCGATAAAAATAGAATTATCGGTTCATCTAAAGGAATATTAAGTAGTTTGCGTAAACGTTGTTTAGCATCTTCGACGTGAGGAGAAATAGTCAAACCATGCGGCAAAATAAAACTAGGACAATTTAGATTTAACTGGGAAGCTTCTTGCTGTTCTTGTAAAGATGTAAAATGTATCGATTGGCAATCATTTACATTTGCTCGTTCTATCAGTTTGAGATAAACTTGTTTTTTACGAGCGCTTTGCTGTAACGACCATTCACATAACTGTCCTAAAGGACGAATAATATAAGGAATTTTTTTCGCACGAGCGATCGCCATTGCGACTGTGGAAGGATAAGAGAAAATTGCATGGATGTGTATCAAGTCATACTGGTTCATGCTTTGCCACAGCCAGGTTGTTAACTCATGCGAAAAAGCAAATTCTCTGAAAGCATGAATATTAGGTGAAAAGCGAGGAAAAAACCAAACAGGAACTTGTTGATACTCAATACGTTGTCTTAAAGGCACATCCAACAAATCCGATCCATTATCATTGGTAGTAGCAATTTCTGTATCGATACCCTTATCTCTAAGAGCTTTTACCATCTCCAATACAGCTTGGCTGGGACCACCTCGGACTGATGCAACAGAGGGTATTACATGTAAAATCTTCATGCTGTCACCTGCTCCCACCAATATTTGAGAATTGCTACGCTCCAGCGACGATACCAAGGTTTGAGGGATATATTCTTTGGTATATTTGCATCGGCAAAGTATTCTTGCCATTCATTAGACATCCATTGTTCAAATGGAAAAGCGAAACCCTTTTTTGGACGGTTATAAACCCACTCTGGTAACTCCGGTACTGCTTGAATTAGTAATTGTTTCCCAACTGCTAAACGCAGATGACTAGGAATTGTGGCAATAGCTTCTAGTAATGTGCGGTCAACTAAAGGTACACGTAACTCTAGTCCCCAAGTCATACTCATTACATCGCTGTCTCGTAATAACTGATTACGCATATAGCAAGTTAGTTCGAGAAAGCTGACTTCATCTTCAAGAGTAGAAAATTGCATTGGGAAGTCAGGAACTAAAGCATTATACTTGGAAGGTTGGGAGGGGAAATATTGCTGCGCGATCGCACTAGCTTCTCCATGCGAAAAAATACCCCGGAAGCTGCGATAAGCGTTAGCGGAGTTAGGGGTTTGCACTAGGAAATCACCTAGTCTTTTTGCTTTTGGTGTTTTTCCAAAATTAGCTAGTCCTGTACCAATAACGCTACTAACTAAAGGAAGCACTTGTAATTGCCTACCCCGTGTTACCATCTGCGGTACTTTCTGGAACGATTGGTAACCACCAAAAAGTTCATCTCCACCCAATCCCGAAAGTACTACTTTTGTTCCATTGTCATGGGCAAGTTTGGATACACAAAAAGTATTAAAGCCATCTATACTAGGTTGGTCAATTGACTTTAAATATTTCGGTAATAACTCTTTTGCAGATGCAGCAGTAATTTTAAATTCTGTATGCTTTGCCCCAAAAACTTTTGCCACTTCTTCAGCAATCGTACCTTCATTCCATTGATTATCTTCAAAAGCTATGGAGTAAGTACGCAATTCTTGATTTTGAGTCTGACTTGCCAAAGCTAGAAGACTCGATGAATCTATCCCCCCACTCAAGAAAAGACCCACAGGTACATCACTAACAAAATGGTGTTGTATTGAATCAACTAAAGCAGCACGAACTCTCTCTTGAGCTTCTTGTAGAGAATATTTCTGGGGAGTAAATTTGATTTGCCAATATTCTTTTTGAGTAATATTATCACCTTGCCAATGCAGCCAAGAACCAGCAGGTAAACACTGAATTCCTTCGATTAAAGTATATGGTTCTGGAACCGAACCGCTAGTCAAATAACCGTATAAACCTTCTTGACTAAGGTTAAGAGCAGGTAAACCAGACGCTAAAATGGCTCTTAATTCAGAAGCAAATATTAAAGTTGAACCAGATTGCCAATAATATAATGGTTTAATTCCTAACGGGTCACGAGCGATAAAACAAGTTTTTTCTAGATTATCCCAAATAGCAAAAGCAAACATTCCTCTGAGATGCTCAACACAATCAGCACCTATTTTTTTATACAGTTTGAGAATGACTTCTGTATCTGTTTGCGATTTAAATTCTTCTCCTTGAGAGATTAAATTCTGGCGCAGTTGCTGAAAATTGTAAACTTCACCGTTAAAAGTAATCCAATATCGTCCATCAGCAGTAGACATCGGTTGATGTCCAGCCAGACTAAGGTCAAGAATTGATAAACGAGTATGAGCAAAAGCTACTTGTCTTTCTGGGGAAATATACTTACCAGCATCATCGGGTCCGCGATGTTGTAAAGCATTCCCCATACGCTGAATGAGCGTTTCGAGGCTATCTTGATATTGATTAATTGTCAGAATTCCGGCGATACCACACATAATATTTGTAATAAAGTTGAGGATTGTAGAGGCGACCCGCTCGGTTATTTCTTTTCAAATAAGTAAATAAGCAAGTTAAAAACTATATTTTTTTTAATGAAAATTCTATTAGATTTGTACCTATATATTTAATAATTCTAAAAAACTTTTTTTTAAAGATATGTTTTATACCAATAGCTAAAAGAATAAAAAATCCCAGTTTCTTTAAATCCATCAAAACTTTTGACGTAGACTAAAGCGTGGTGCATTTCATTAATTATGACAAGTCGTGAGGGTTAGAATCCGGGTAAATAAGTGCGAAACCTGGATTCTTTGAACCCCACCCTGCGGGAAGCAAGCAACAGAATTAATGACATGAACTAATAGGTATTACATACTAAGTAATAGCAAAAAACTGCTGCTCTAAATAAGTAGCTAGAGTTGATTGAAATTGTTCAAAGCCAAATTTATCAATCACCATTTGGCGTAGAGCTTCTGGTTGATACATCAAAGTATTTGGATAGAAACCTTGTAAAATTTGAATTAGGGTTTGAGCAATTTCTACCACATTGTCGGGATTGACAAGTGCGCCTAATTCACCATCACAAAGCGAAAAAACTGCACCATCTTGATTACCACCTAAAACAGGTTTACCACAGGATAGTGCTTCCAAATAGACCATACCAAAGCCTTCTGCTTTACTTGGCATGGCAAAAACATCGCACAGATTGTAGTAATCGCATAACTGCTCATCTGGCACAAATCCGGCTAAGGTTACACAACTTTGCAGCCCTAATTCTGTAATTAGTCTTTCTATTCTTTGAGTATCGTTTCCTTTACCAACAACAATATAGCGAACATCGGGGACAGCTTGACGTATTTGAGGTATGGCTCTAATAATTTGGTCATAACCCTTGTATCCCTCTAGCGCTGATAGTCGGGCAACAGTTAATATAACTGGTTGTTCCGACTTGAGATTATATCGCTTTAGTAAATAGTCAGGTTTGGGTGCAGGTTCAAAACGATTAGAGTCAAAGGTGTTAGGTAAGATAACAACTTTTTTCGGATCTAGGTTTTCTTCATTGAGTAAGCGATCGCGTGTATAGCCGCTTCCAGCCAAAATTAAATCTGCGTTATGTATCGCAGTTTTCAAAGCAGGGTTTTGAATATCCCAAGCTTCTATCCCATGAGCAAAAGCCCAGTAGGGAATACCTGTAAGACGTTTTAGCCAGTAAGCAGCGATCGCAAAATGTAAGTGACTGGCAACAGCTAAATCGGGACGTTGCAGAAAACCTTCAGAGATAATTTCAGCAGCAAAAAAAGGTGTTCGGATTGTCGCTGGGTAGCTTCCAGCAAAGCGAAAGCGAGTTTCAGGCAAATAATTGAATTTACTAAAAATTTCTACATCAACATCATGCTTAAGGAAAACGTCATACTCACCTTGAGGATAGAGATTTTGTAAAGCCTGTAAAAAGAAGGCTGAGTAAAGTTGAATACCACCCTGCGAACCGCAAATACTCGGAGCGAATACATGGAACCGCTTTAAATTAGGAAGGGTTAGCATTTTTGGAGGTTGGTATTTTCTTGATTTAGAATTTGTACGCGAACCAAACACCCTTAGTTTTATGTTCGTGACCGTGTATTTATCAGATAATACAACGCCTGAATAAGTCCAGCAGTTGCTTGAGCGTAGCTGTATTGAGACACAATACGACGGCTTTCTTCTCCCCACTGCTGTAACCGTTGTTTATCTGAGAAAGCCTCTTCTAAACTATTCTTCAACCCAAAGACATCGCCTGCCGGAAAAATCATCCCATTTTCACCAATACGAACAAGGTCTTGCGTACAACCAACATGAGTACTAGTTAATACGGGGCGGCTCAGACACATTGCCTCATTAATTGCCAATCCCCAAGTTTCTGATGAACCATAGCTAGGTAATACTACTAAATCTGCGGTAGCGTATGTCCGAGGCATGAAACTTTGGTTTTGGAAAGGTGCAAAGTAGATATTTGCATTCAGAGCAGCTTGACTT
Organism: uncultured Calothrix sp.; assembly: GCA_964242965.1. Classification (GTDB taxonomy): domain Bacteria; phylum Cyanobacteriota; class Cyanobacteriia; order Cyanobacteriales; family Nostocaceae; genus JANNFJ01. The sequence continues at coordinate 8,912 of CAXTCQ010000003.1, forward strand.
TTTAACTCTTCTTCTAAATGTCCGGCTCCGACAAACAGCAGAGATACATCAACTAACTGAGCTTGTAAGAACGCTTGGAGTAAATCTAAAGGACGTTTCTTAATTTCAAATTTCCCTGCAAATAAAATCACTGCATGATTTTGGGGAATCCCTAACTCCTGCTTCCATACAGCAGCTTCCTGAAAAGCTATCTCAGCTTGAGCAAAAAAGCGCTCGTTATCAACTGCATGGGAAGAAAAAAATAATTTATCAGCTGCTACACCATGATACCGGAAGTATTCATAATTAGCTTTGCCAACATAAAGACAAGCAGCGAAACGGCGATATATTTGTTTGATAAACTCCCGACGTGCCCATGCTTTGATATCAGTGGGAATTAACAAGCGATGGGAATCACCTCTAAATAATAACGGCGATTTTTGAGAATTCCATCTTAATAAAAAATGATAGATGCTGGCGTAATTGTAAATCATTAACAGCACAGCATCAGGTTTATAACTACTAACTTGCGATATTAAAGATGGATTTTGTAATCCCCAAAAATTATTAGTCCCTGGATTAGAGCTAGTATTAAGTACAAACTCATAATTATACCCATCTAAAAGCGGAATATCCCACTGAATAACCTGCTGAAAATCTGTCTCTAATTGCTGGGTAATCCCAAAATCCCAGAGATAAAATACTTTGATATCTAAGTCTTGAGTTGTAGCAAGATGACGAAACCAAGGAGCATAATACTGAATCGGATGAGAGGTAATAATAGCCAGCTTTTGCATACTAAAATTTAATGATTTACCTATTTAAAACCGGAAACCGCTGTGCTGGATAGTTTTTCATTAAAACTATTACAATACCTACTAACGCCACAATAGATTGGAATAATGCAGCAATATAGACCGCAGCAGTAAACTCGGTTTGTAGCGCGAAAGTCATCATCAGTACAGCAAATAGAGATTGAGCAGAAATAATTGGTGCATTAATGCTCCACCTACCTACTTTTCCGTAGAATATTCCTAAAACAACACCTAATATTCCACAGCCAAATATTCCGAAATTAGCATAGGATTCAGCAAGTAACCCCCAACTAATTAAATAATTTGATTTGCGCGTTTGTAATCCATAATGAATACCTAATCGAATTGTTGATTCATGACTCGATATTTTATTAGGTTGAAGAATACGAGGTATTAATAATTGTGGTATAAAACTATATGTTTCTCCGTATAAAAATGATATAGGTTCAGGGGTTTGAGTTTGCGTCATAAGTTGCATTTGAACCAAACTAGACCGCTCAACAAGTGATTGTTTTTCTTGCGATTTAGATAGAGTATCTCGCTTATTAATATAGTCAAATGCATAGCCAGTCCATTCAGTATAAAAAGCTGGGTAATCCCAAGGTTGGACTACGGTAATTTGACTTTTATCCCAGTATTTAGAGCGCATATCACCTTTGCCATAATGCAGTAAAGAAAAACATAGTATAACAATTAAAATGAGTAGTACAGGTATTTTCTTTCTACCAATAATAAATGCCATTACAGCAATTAAAAATGTAGAAGCAGCATTAACTAGTAGCAAGCTAACTGAGTTTGTTACTACATAGCCAATCACGAAAAATATATATAATCTCGATTGGAATCTTGATAACTCTTTAATACCTAATCGATAACCAAGTATAAATGTAGCGATCGCATTTAATGCTAGAATTGTACCCCGAACAATCGCAAACGAGCCGCCATCAAGTGGGAGCCAGCCTGCTGAATTTACTGTATTAAATAATACAGCTAAAAACATAATTATTAAGAAAAATTGATTGCTCGTCTTACTACTAAGAGTGCGGTAATACTTAGGTGCTGTGGGATGAGATTTGACAAATTGATACCAAGTTAAAGTACCAACTAACAGAAATCCAGCTGTAGTTACGCTAGCAAATAGGCGACTTTCAATTGAGTAATCAAGTATACGAGCAGAATTACTGTTTAGTGGAAGCGCATAAGTCCAAATGTATGTCAAGGCAAAAAATGGAAAAATTGGCATTCCTTGGGCACGACCAGAACACCAAAGATAACTAGGCAGCAAAGCAGCAGCTGTAATCAGAATGGCAGCAAAATTACTTTTTAAAGATTTAGTTTCTGGAAAAAATAGTTCATATATTAATAGTCCAAAGGCAATTATCCAAAATGCTGTCAGCAACTGTTGCTGCTGACGACGTGCAAGATTAGGTAAGTATGCTAGCTGGCGATTATACTCTACTGATTGAGCCATGATGATTTCTGATTTTTGGCAGTAGCAGAATACTGAGTTAGAATCTAGTATTCATTGTATCAAAATTATACGATTATATGCGTATACGGAACATCTTACTTGCTTATTTCAAAGTAATTGCTACAAATATACTTTATCTATCAAAATTTGCTGCTTGTACACTTAATGACATTGCTCGAAGACATTACACATCTGGCGCGTCATTTCTCTTGCTGTATAAGGTTGAAAAGCCGACCAGTTTGTTTGAGGTTGATAGCCTTTTTCTAGAGAAAAAAGCCAGTCGAGTTGAGAGATTACGCGATCGCGTAAATCTTCCGGTTGATTGTCAGAAGAAAATGTCACGACTTGACCTGCTTCGGATTCCCGGAGAATATCTACAACAGAACTTTGTTGGTGGAAAATGGCAAAAATTGGTTTGCGAGCGAGAACGCAGGGATAAAGTTTAGAGGCTGTATAACTAGGGTCGTCAGAGCCAATCAACAAGATAGCATCACTATCGACTAATGTTTTGAGTGCTTCAAAGTAAGGAATGCGATAAGGATGCTCTATAACTAAGTCGTTAACTCCTATTTCTTTTGCAATTGGTTCAATAGTTTTCACTGCAAGAGCGCCTGGTGCATAACTAGTACCAACAAAGTGTAGCCTTACATTATTCCATGCTTGGGGATTGCGATCGCGCTCAGATTTAATCCCTAAAAATAAGGCTCTCAACGAAGTAGCCATATCATCACCACCACGACCGACATAAGCCCAGTGACGGTTCCCATCTTGAGGGTCAAAGATATTCTGTTGAATATTTAAAGTGGGTAACAACTCAAAATCTTTTTCCGGCGCACCAAAAGGTAAAACTGTAAATTGGTCTTTTTGTAACCAAGAATACCGCTGCTGTAGTGTTTTCGGGTACTTAGGCGAAACGCTAATTACGTGACTAACTTCGCGCAAGGTTATTGATTCCAGATATTTAGCACTTCTCTGGGTAAGCTGATACTTAATTTGACCTCCCGGCATTGTAGTCTGATTTGAATTTTTATAGTAATCACTCAGCCAAGGGTCTTGAAAATCAAGCACATACGGAATTTTGTATCTGGAATACCAATATCGCCCCAATGACATGACAAAAAACAATGTTGTAGAGAAAAAAATCAAGTCTGGTTTAGCAGTTTCGATAATTTTGTTACCAAGTTCGGCTAAATTAAAAAAACTCCGGATTCCGACATTGTTTATTCCCAACCACCGAGTACAGGTTTTAGGTAAACATTCTGCTTGCCATGTTTCAATGTGAGAAGGAACAGTTTTTTCTAATGTTTTGTCCTTAAGACCTTCCTGTTCATCAGGATTGATTTTTAGGATTAACGGCTCCCATCCAAACTCAGTAAAATAAGAAATTGACATTCTGGCTCGATGCAAGTCTGGGCAAGAAACCGGAGGCCAATTAGGAGTTACAATGAGTACTTTCTTCATACTGATATTATGCACTTGATAATAAAAAACTAATGTATAATGCAAGCCTTGACAATGAAAAAGGGAGGTTTTTTATCCCCCTTTATAACAATATTTGTGACTTTATATTAACTTATCTGTTCCCTACTTTCCGATTCCGATCGCATATTCTAAATAATCACCTGTATGAGTCAAATGAATCATTGAGCGGACAAAATTAGCAGCTACATCCTGACGTTGAATGGCTCTTGCTAATTGCCAAATTTGTGCTTGCAAATTTGGTTTATGCTGGTTAGATTCAGAAGATGCTTGAATCTCAGTTTCTATGATATTAGCTGTAGCTACTTGTGGTTTTACACGACCATAAGCAAAGGGAGAACCAGCAATGCGATAGCTAACTTTGCCCTGAAAACCAAGTTCGCGTAAAAGTCGAGTCAGGGAACGGGGAGTCCAAAAAAGTAAATGCTCATCAAGTGCTAGGTGTCCCCAAGAAGCCTGATGAATTCGACGAGCATAACTGTTACCATAGGGACAAGTAAGTAACATCACACCATTAGGCTGAAGCAACTGACGTACAGCAGAAAACATTTGTCTTGGTCGATCTAGATGTTCGGCAACATTTAACAGAACTGCAATATCGTAGGAGCTTTGGGGAATATCCTCAGGAGATTTTTTATGTAAATAGTTGCTTTCTAGTTGAGATGGTAAATAAGGGTCAATTCCCTCAGCCTGATAACCTAAATTCCGAGCAATTCTCACAAAATTCCCAGAACCACAACCAACATCTAACAATTTCAATTCGTTTGATAAAGGTTTACCAACTAAAGCCTTTCGACAACGGTTAAGTTTTTGTTTAGCAGAATTGAAATCAGCTGTATCAATTGTATCAGAGATAAAATGGACGTAATCCTGAGAGTAGATTTGCGCCATTCCCTCCGCTGTTGGTACAAACTCTTTATACACTAGACCACAGGAGGAACACTGCCCAACTGAACAAGATGTTCCTAACAGCGAGACATGAAACAGATGTTTTGTCTTGGAGTTAAGAGCGTTACAACCAGGACATTCATTGAAGCGACGAAGATATTCATTCATTAAGTGGGGTTTGGTTGAGGAAGTTTTAATTCTTGGAGTAGCTTACTAAATCGGTTACTCCATGTGTGATGTTGTAAGCTATAAATCTGTGCAGCTTGGCTAATCCTTTGCCGCTCAACCGGACGCTCCAAGTAATATTTGATTTTTTCGTGCAAGTCGGGTAGATTATTCCAGGTTGCCACTTGCCCTACTGCAAATAATTCTTGTAATTGAGAGCAATCTTGTGTTAAGTAAAATCCACCACTCATGGGAATTTCAAATTCCCGTAATCGTACTTGCCGACGTTCGCTAGATGTCCCAGGTGTCCCTAAAAAATGGGTAAATCCTAAATTTATTGCTGCACCTTGAAGGAGCGGAATAAAGTCACTATTTGCGTAGGAACCTTGAATGCATTCGGCAGGAATTTCAGTAGACGTAACAGTATTTAATGATGGTTTCAGCCTGCTATTAACAGTTGTCCACAACTGTTCCCAGCCTTCTTGCTGCAACCGAGGCAAGAAGTAATAGTGCAAATCGTGAAGATTTTTACGATAGGGTTGTGCATTGGCTGGATCGGAGATAGTACGCAGCCAATTGTGCCCATAAATTCGTAATGGAATTTTTTGTTCAGCCAAATTAGCTAAGACTTGCTGCCGATAGACCCAAGGTGAGCCAAGGTAAAGAACACCATCAAATGGAATATCAGTTAAGATTTCATTGTTTAGCGGTGGATTTGCCGCCATTGGCATATAGTAAGGTTTAATTCCCGCACGACGCAAACCATCCCAACTATCCATTTGGGCACAGGCTACCCGGTCAAAATATTTACCAGTGCGTAAAACTCGATACCACTGTCCTACCAGGTCAACATGATAATTAACCATAGGCACATCAAGGGCACGCAACTGTTTAGCTGTCTCAACTTCTAAGACATCATCGTAAATAACAGCAAAAATTAAATCGAGCCGTCCCTGAGCTTTAAGACGTTTTGCTGTTGCTAAAAGTTGAGCATTGAGTTGATGGTTGTCTTCCAAACCTTGATTACTCCAAGACTTGCCCATGTGAGTACCGTAGAAAAACTCGAATACTGAACAACCTAAACGTCGCCAACCTTCAGAGAGGTTGGTTGGCATCCAGCCACCTTTGCAAAGGACAGTAAGAATATGCATTAGAAATTAACAGGTAAAATAACATATATTGTTTGCGTAAGTGCTTAAAAAATCGAGTAACAATTTTTTGTTTAAGTAAATAGTTTTCTAATTCATGCTTGGTATTTTGTAATAGGAGAAGTCCATCACGGGAACTTTGCAAATTTTATAGTCAACACTTAAGTGCTGACTATAAACTTGTGTAACAAATGAGTATAATTTTCAGTTGCTTACAGAGAGAATGTTTATACGCTCCGTCTGTGAATAATAAGGTTTTGGTAAAGTTGTTCGTACTGCTCTACAATTACGGAAGCTGAAAAACATTGTTCAGCACGTTGGCGGCAGTTCTGACGGTCAATATATGATAATTGGTTAATAGCAGCTACAGCTTTTTCTACACCGTTAACTAAATAACCATCTACACCGTTACGTACAATTTCAGGTAATGCTCCTCTCGGAGAGGAAATAATAGGAGTGCCGCAAGCCAAAGCTTCAGCAAAAACAATACCAAAAGGTTCTTCCCATTCAATTGGTACAATCATGGCGGCAGCTTGTCCCAGTAGCTGGTTTTTCTGAGTATCGTTGACTGGACCAACATACTCAATTCCATCCTCTCCAAGATGAGGAAGTATTTGCTCTTGCCAATACTGTCCGGCTTCACCGCTGGTAGCATGATTGCCAGCTATAATTAAGCGACGTCCAGCTTTTCTGGCAGCAGCGATCGCTGTATGCGTTCCTTTGATTTGCTCGACTCGACTCAAAAAGACCAAGGGTGCATCAGCTGCAACTGTTGGTTGGAAAGTATACTTATCCACCTCAACGCAGTTGTGGATAGGATGCCAAACTCCCCCAGCAGTTTCTCCAACACGACAAATATAATTGCTACAACCAGTAAAGGTGAGAGAACTTTTTCCAAGTTTCGTACCTAAATTAGTGGTACGGGGACTGGGATAACGTTGGTAAGACATGACCTTAGGTAAACTAGATCCCAGAAGAGGCAATAAATAAAAGACACGAGAGAAACTATGGAGGATGTCAGGTTGAAATCGCTTAACTGCTGACCACAAGAAAATTGTGTTTTTGAATGTATCCAACTTGTTTTGCGATCGCTTACCCGGCCAAGGAAATAATTGGGTTGCGGGTGAAATTGAATCTGAGTGGGCAGCAAGTCCAACGGTATGACCGCGAGCTTGTAGTCCAGTAACTAACAAATCAACAATACGTTCAATACCTCCATAAAGTTTTGGTGGTACAGGTAATTCTGGGTCAGCGGTTAATAAAATTTTCATACAGTAAATTTGATTTTCTTGTGGTGTCTCCAGTTATTCACAGGCGCTTCAACTAATCGGTAAAATATAAAACCTCCAGTAATTGCTACAGCCCAACCGAGTATTTGTAACGCTAAAAATAACGGGCTATCAATCGGTATAAATTTTAGTCCCAAAACCAGGACTCTTAATTGTAAGGGAACGTGCATTAAATATAGTGAATACGACATCACACCAATAAATTTTAACCAGTTGAGTTGGGGGAGGGAATCAATTTTGCAATCGATGCCATGTAGAATGTAAAGTAGCAAAGCAAACATAGCACTAAACCACAGATTACTTTGCTGGAAATTCCAATTCATCCAAACTCCCAACAATCCCATAACCACAATTAAAAAAATAGATATCTTTTGTTGTTGCTGTTTGCGATGATGTTTAGCAAACAAAGCACTAAATACTAGATATCCACAAACAAAGTCGCACCAAAATTTGAGAAAAGTAAATCTAGTGTCTAAAGGTGTAAATATACAAGCAAAGCCTAGAACTAAACCGACAAATATCGCTAACTTCCGATCGAAATATTTACTGATAAGTAATAATGCAGCAATTGTAAAATAGAATGCAACTTCTATGACTAAAGTCCAGTAAACAATAAGATAATCTGGTATTCCTAGATAAGTTTGTATCAAAAGTAGATGCCCAACCCATGACTGCCATGAAGGTGGCAAGCTGGAGGCTATTGTCGCATTAGTGAAAAAACTCGATATCACATTTATGACAATAGTCAACGCAAATGCAGTCCAATAAGTAGGGTATATTCGCCAGATTCTATTTTGAATAAAATCGATGATAGTTCCGTTTTTTTGAGTTAATTTGTAGACACTAGCAGCCATACAATAGCCACTAATAACGAAAAAAATGTTAACACCTAATATACCTTGGATTGCAAAATTAGCCAGAGGCTGTACAATGAAATGCAAAGGTCGATTGTAAGAAACAAAACCATGAAACATCATCACCCAAAGACCAGCAATACCTCGCCAATGATTTAAAGTCTTATATTGCGGATTCCACTTATTTTTGTTCATTATGAAATGGGTAGTTAAAAATGTGTTACACACTCCAACGTTTCTTTAGAAACGGAAAATGCTACCCAGTACAAAAATAATGATAGGTAAAGAGTTTGAAGTCAGGTCAGTTCAAGTATAAATACCTTAATCAACCTATGCTCATTGCTCATGGTGCTAAACGATATAAATCATGGTAGATGGTTATGTAAATAACTCCTGTATCAGTGAATATTCAAACTAGTATTAGCAGCTTCTAGAAGCAGCATAGCTTGCTGTTCCCAAGAAAATTTTTCTTTGGTAGCTTCTAAAGCTACTTTTTTAGCAGTAGCTAGTTTATCAGGATTGCACAATAAAGACTTCAAGTGATAAGCGAGATTTTCAGGATTATTTTTATTAGAAACTAATTCACCAATCTCTGGAAATTGAGAGAATATTTCTCTTTGTCCAGTGGTATCTGTGGCAACTACTGCTAAACCTGCTTGCATATATTGAAAAATTTTGTTGGTTGCAGTAAATTGTCTACTGAAACAGTAGGGAATTTCTAATGCTAAACCAATATCATGTTCAGCGATTCGAGATAAAAGTTCAGAATTAGGAACAGTCGGATGAATAAATACGCGATCGCGCCAATTTTCAGGAATGAGTGGTTCTAACCATTGACGAGCGCTTTGGGGATAATTACCTCTTAAATGAATTTCTAAGTCAATATCTAAATAGGATAAGGATAAAAATAGAAGTTCTAGCCCTCTTCCTGCTCCAATGGTTTGGGAGAACCAATGTAAAGATGGTATGTTGGGATTTTGGCGATCGCGCTTTTGGTAGTCAATTTGCTCGCGCTCAGACCAAGGAAAAACGTTGTAGATGACTGTTGGTTTCGGTGCCAGGTTCGCCTCAGCCAGAGCTTCAGCTAAAGCATGGGAGGTAGTAAGGCTATAGGTACAATTACGAGCGAGATAACTTTCCAGTGATTTGAGTTGATTAATCGGTCGCGTAGCTCGGTCTGAAGGTAAAAGGTCTTCAGAAAACCAATCTTCAAAATCGACTCCCACGCGGAAACCCTCTTCTAGAAGTTTCTTACCTACCCAAAGTCCAGCTTCGGAATGGACAATAGTCAAGTCAGCGCCGGCAAGCCTCGCCGCCTTGAGCATTGCATTGGTTCCATACCCAAGTAATACAGGTGAGAAAATACCAAAGCGTTGAAACAATTCTTTGGCTAGGCGACTTTGAAGTCGGATTCCTAAATTTATCAGCCTATGAGTTGGTTGAAAGTCGATAATTGGTTCAAATCGCCATTTTATGTCAGCCATTAACAAGCGATCGCGCTCAACCAACTCTGGGTCAAACCAAAAACCCCGTACTGTCACATCATGTCCAGCATTAGCTAAAGTTTCTGCTTCTTTTTGTGGGCGAGGAGCTGTGCAGAGGTGAGCGCCTATCAAGATTAAAATTTTTGCCATTTAAACTAAACCCTGCTGCCCCGTGTTCGCAATTTCCATATATTGTTGAGCGCTCTTTTCTAAGGTCAAGTTTTCCAAAATATAATCACGAGGATGAAATTGCTTATCCTCAAACTTGTCTAAAAACTCTTGCAGTTTTATTGGAAACTCATTGATATCTTGGAATATAACTCCACAACGCTCATCCCAGTAAGGAACTGAACTAACAGGAGCAAACTTTACTTTATCAGGAAAATAAAATGGATCTTGCCAAAAACCACCTCTATCCCATGCCAAAATTGGAACTCCACAAGAAAGCGCTTGTTGGTAAGCTATTCCTTGAGTTTCATGTTCGCAAAGGAAAATCATTGCTTTGCTACGGCTAAGAAGCGCTTTAAAATCTTCTTCTTTATAAAATCCATAACGGATAATTGCTGTACTCAAACCTTGAGCCTGTAGATGAGATTGAATTGGGTTAATCAATTCCCTCTCAAACTCTTCATGCTTCCAGCGCACTTTATCGTAAACTAAAATGTCAATATCTTTTTGCTCTATTGCTGCTGGGAGCCACTCTTCGGTAGCAATTCCTACAGGCCAGACATGAACGCGCGAGCCATAAAATGGTTCACACATTTTCCTCATCCATTCCCCAGGAACCAACATTTTGCGGACGGGTCGGCGATGGAATAAGTCCGGATCTTCACACGGATGAGAGAAAACAGCTGCGCCAAATATAATTGGGTTGTTCCAATTAATTTTGTCTAGAACGTGAGGTTTACCGATAATACAAGCAACCTCTTCAGGATGACGCTGGATATAACGATAATTATTTACTCGATAAGGAATTCCCAAGCGGTCTAAACCCGCACATAAATTTAGGAAAACTTTTTTTTGTCCACTTATTTTGGATTTGCCACGGAAAATACGACGAATAACCCGGCGAGGATAGCGGTCTAAGGGAAACCAACGGTCTCCTTCTGGTTCTTCATAAAAGAGGTTAATTGGCTTAATACTGTAATTTTTTTCCACCTTGTAAATTCCGAGTTTGTATTTTAAATAACTAGGCTAAAGTGCGAAAATTGTGATTTTTGGAGTTGGAACGGGAAAATAAACTTAGAAAGTTGCGTCGTAGCCGTAATAAACTTTCTGTTCGTCGAAAACCTAGATAAATGTATAGCTTACTGAGTAACCCAAATGGTGGTTTAAAATCTGGGTCTAATTGGTAAATCCAATCAACAACTTCGCAAGCCTCATTCAGATGAGTATTAGCAATCCAATGAGCCAAAGTCCAAAGAACTTTACAAGCTGCTTGACGACGACGAAAAGTAAGCTCACCTCTTGCAGCAAGTTTGCTTAGGCTTTTCTTATAGATGGTAAGGTGCTGTAAATTTGTAGCTACCGTTCTCATCCCTTGCGGAAACTGTAAGCGACCTTGAGAATGATGGCGATGACAAAAAGTAGTTTGTTTGTAAATTGCAACTAATGGGTTTGCCATTGCCACTTCAATAACGAGCAGACGGTCATCGCGCCAAGCGAAGTCTGGACGGTGAGGAATATCTTTGATAAATTCTCTGCGGAATAAATAAGCAGAGTAATGAGAGCTATCACACTCTCCCAGTTGTTGAGCAATAAAATCATCGCACTCAACCCACTCAACTTGATGCAGTAGTTGTTCTGACTCTGAGTAAGTTTCGTAGCCACCAACAACTACATCTGCTTTCTGAGCTATTGCTAATTCAAATTGTTTATCGATAGCTTCTGGAGCAAGCCAGTCATCAGAATCCAAAAAACGCACGTACTCGCCTTTCGCAATAGCAAAACCGCGATTGACTGCCCAGCATTTACCCCAGTTATCTTGACGTATACTGATGATATCTGGCTGAGTTTGCAGCCATTCCCAAGTACCGTCTGTACTGCCATCATCAACTACAATGATTTCAGTTTGGCATTGAGTATGGCGACAAGATTCTATAGCTTTGGGAAGACACCAAAAACGATTGTAAGTAGGAATAATAACAGAAACATCCATTTGCTTTGACAATTATATCCGGTTAGAAACTGATACAGTTCTGTTGCCAAAAACTTGCTTATATACAGGCCGCAGCCCATCTTTGAACGTGCGGCTACTAAGGCTAGGAATAGAGCAAAATAAAGTTGCCCAAGTGTCTGCTGCTAAAATAGTCCAACCTTTAGCAAGTACTAAATTTAGTCGTAATTCTTCACGTTTGTATGGATAAATAGTTGTATGGTGTCCCAAAAAGTGAACCAAAACTGGATGCACTTCAGTAAAGGGATACCACGTTTGATGCTTGGGATGAGGTGCTGATGGATTGATCAGTTTTGATTTGCCACGTAAAACATCAATTGTTAGACCACCTGGACAAGCTTGTGGGTCACTCATGATCGAGCCATCTTCGGGGATTGGAGTTTGATTGTGTAATGACATTGCGAGCGACATTAATAACTCATCATTCGGACGGTTTCGTAACCGTAGCAAACCAATTTCATCGTATTGTGGTTCTAACTCGCGTGCAGTTGCGTAGATGCGATCGCTCTCTTCGCCTTTTTCGATGTAGTAAACACCGCCATTAAACTTAGGTAGTGCGGGTATTTGGAAACGTTGGCAAACTGCGGCAATATCGCCAAACCATTCGCCTTGGGAAATCATTGTTCCAACTACAGAAACTGCATGACCAGCAAAGCGATTGAATACAGATTCTAAGGAACCAACACACAGACAATCTGCATCAATAAAGAGAGTTTGCTGTGCTGGCGCAAGTTTATCTAAATGCAACTTAGGAGAAAAACCCTGCCCATATTGTTCAGGTTGTACTTCAATAATCTCAATATCTGATAAATCATCAGGAAGTAAATCTTTCTGGTCAGTTGCTAAGAAGAATTTAATTGCGCTATCCTTATGCCACCATTTAAAAGAACGTGCCAAATTGACCGCCATCTCTATATAGATGGCTTTGCCAGTGGCAATAGTTAAAACTGCTTTCGATTGATTATGAGTCATTCAAATCTCCAAAAATTCTTGAAGTTAAATTTCTTGATAAAACTATTAGAAAGCACAGTACTTGTTAAAATTGGCATGAACGAAATCGATGTTTAACACCATTCATTTTTAAGCCTAAATATTTGCGGATGAAAAAATATTGTTGACTTAAATGGGATGTTCCACTCCAACGCTCATATTCTGGAATTGCTGTTTGGGTGATAAAATCACGCCATCTGACTACAAGATTTGTAAAATTGATTTCTTGACTACGGACTCGACTATTTTCAATAATTCTCTGACGCAGTTGTTTGCGATCGCAAAGAAGTTTCAAAGCCAAAATCACCTCGCTAGGAGAAGTGACTTCTATATAGTCTAGTTCACTTTTTCGTTCACTTTGATAAGCAGATTCATGACCAAGAATTGCTGGTACTCCGGCTAGCCAAGCGTTGTATAATTTTGTAGCTGGTTTATGAATGTAATCTTGTTTGTCAAATGAACGAACAGCTACAATTGCATCAACATTGCTGTAATCATTCCAACTACTTGGTGGCATTACACGCCAATTTAAACCAAGAGATTGTATTTGTTCTAACCATAATGAACTTTTAAATTCTGGGGCTAAATTAGCTACATCGCCTAAATAAGCAACGTTTTCAAATAATTCGCCTCGTGTATCACTACGTGGGATTAAACCTGGTTGAGGCCAATGTGGTAGATAGTAACTATCTTTAATAATTCTTGTTTGTCGATAGTTCTGTACAACGTGAACTTGTGTCCAAGCATGAAGACCACCATCTGCTAATAAACAGACAATTAGCAACTTTGATGTTGGTTTAAGTTGAAATGAAAGACTACCTCTAGAGGCAATAAGTATCCCTTCTTTCGGTATGACACTTGTAAGCGTACATGAAAAACCACTAGCCTTCAGCCGAAGATAGGTTTGTAATGTCCAGTTGTATGTTGTACCCCGATCGGTAGGTGTACCAAGTGGTTGCAGATAACCATCTATCTCATCTATATCTAAATCTGGTGGTATTTCATTATTAGGTAAATCATCCTGTGGAATGTAAAAATAAACTGGTATCATAGCTTTCCTAATTTGAATTTATAGTTAAGATTTGCTAACTACTACGATTCGGAAAGCCAAGTCATAAGCAGCACGGCTCCAGAATTGACGAATAGAAATTACCAATAATACCGAAGCGAGCTTATAAACCATCAAACACTTTCGCCAATATGAAGGTGGCGCAACATATCCCATTCCAGACAAGTATTCATCTGTTTTACCATTAAGAGAAGCAGTCATGTGCCACTGCCGAGGTGTACTCTCTAGATAGCCAGAATGATTTACCATAGCTGCTTCGCCAGGATCGAAAACTGCACAGACTAAACCCTGCTCGCTAACCCATCGAGAAAGAAAGTTTTCAAAGCCAACTTTTTCATCTCTTGATTCTTCTTGTAAGGCTTTGAATCCTTTGCGAATTATTTCTGTTCGGCAAATACAAGGGTTTGCAGAAAAGCCATATATTGATTCAAAAATTCCTTCTGCTAACTCTGTTTTTTTCTCTTCCTGTGTTAGTGGGCCAGTTTTACTAAGGCGAATCTGTACCCAATCAGATTTTTTTTGTACAAGGTCAATTAGAGAAGCTATATTTATTTTTTGCGGAAAATCCCAGTCATCTTCTAACCAGAAGAAAAATTCTGTGTCAATTAATGTTAAAGCATTAAGAATGCTATGAATATAGCCGAGTCGCTTGCAGTTATGTACAAGCTTATCTGGATTTATCAGAGAAATATATCTATAATCTATATTTCCATCTAATGCCAATATACGTTTAGAAAACCGATAGTCAATTGCCGTCTCAAATGATTCTATTGTGTGGCTTAACAAGTGTTCTCTTCCTTCGCAAGAGAAAACTACCAAAGTCACTTGAGGTTCAAATTTTGTACTCATAGTACTTGACATATATTAAAAGGTATAATTTTTCATAGTCGGTAAATTAACTTATGGAATATTCAAACGTATAATTTACATTGAAGACTCCTCGAATTTCAGATGGATATTTAAATATACCCGGATTGTCTTGGTACATTGAAAAATCTTCATCAACTAAGAGGTCTAGTATTTGATATTTATCAACCCACCCATGTGAAGTTTGAATAGCAAAGCCTAATTTATAATGACCCGAGACAAGAGACAAATCTTTAGCTATTGCCTTGTAACATATAGTCTTGTCAGCAGTTAATGGAACCCTTGAGCCTTCTTTGTCACCTAAATCAATTAACCCCAAACGGGTGCCGGAAATGGTATAAAGTACAACTACCGCTGAGAATATCTGACAGCTTTCTTTTTGCGAACGAATTTTAAGAGTAAATTGCAATTCGTTGTGATAAAAATTATAATGGAATGTTTCTAGCACTAAATAATCTGATAATTCAAGATCGGTTACACTATTGATGCTAGAATCTAAGTTGAGATTATTGTAAGAATTAATTAGTGAGTGTACATCACTTTGTTGTTTAATTGTTCCTTTTTCTAACAGAACTCCTGTATTACATAAAGTTTTGATAGCATCCATATTATGACTGACAAAAAGAATAGTTCTACTATCTTTTTTACTTATATCTTCCATCTTGCCTAGACACTTTTTCTGAAATTGAGCATCCCCTACTGCTAAAACTTCATCTACTACTAAAATTTCTGGTTCTAAGTGAGCAGCAACTGCAAAAGCCAAACGTACATACATACCAGAAGAGTAGCGCTTTACAGGAGTATCTAGAAATTGCTCTACTTCCGCAAAAGCAACTATCTCATCAAATTTGCGCTGAATCTCTGCTTTACTCATTCCAAGAATTGCACCATTAAGGTAAATATTTTCTCTACCTGTCAACTCTGGGTGAAACCCTGTACCTACCTCCAACAAACTAGCAATTCTTCCCTTGAGATTAATGCGTCCTTTTGTCGGCTCTGTAATGCGGCTGAGAATTTTTAATAGCGTTGATTTACCCGCGCCATTACGACCAACAATACCGACTCGATCGCCTTGTTTAATGTCAAACGAGACATCGTTCAGTGCCCAAAATTCATTCTTATAACTTTGGATTTTTGGTTTTGAATGAAATGGGTTTAACAAAGCTTTTGCTCCGTTAGTAACCGCATCGCGCAACGTTGTATAATTTTCTTGCTTATACCCAAGAACGTACTTTTTACTTAGGTTTTCTACCTGTATTATTATATCTGACACTTACTTTACTCCCATCTAAATCACGTCTGCAAAAGTTCGTTCCATCTTCCGGAAATACCAGATACCACTGACAAATAGTAATACTACCAGTCCCAAGGAGAGGAAAAAACCTGGTAAGTATAGTTGCGAGTCACCTCCTATAATTGCCCAACGAAAGCCATCAATCACTCCTACCATTGGGTTCAGCGAGTAGAGCAATTGCCATTTTTGTGGGACAATTGCGCTACTAAATCCCACTGGCGAGATATATAAACCAAACTGCATAATAAACGGGACAACGTAGCGGAAGTCTCGGTATTGCACATTTAGAGAAGCTAACCACAGCCCTGCTCCCATCGAAGCTGCAAATGCGATCGCTATAAACAATGGCAGTGTGAGAATGCGCCAGGTGGGGACATAGTTATACCAAGCCATTAGCCCCAGTAAAATTATTCCCGAAATCAAAAAGTCTACAAAGCAGACTACCACTGCACTTGTTGGTACTATCAAGCGAGGAAAATACACTTTTGAAATCAGGTTGGCATTACCAATCAAACTAGTACTACACTCTCCAAGCGAGCTAGAGAAAAACTGCCAAGGTAACATTGCTGCAAACACCAAAATTGGATAAGGAGCATCACCTTGGGAAGGTAACTTTGCCAATTGCCCAAACACAACCGTGAACACCACCATTGTTAGAAATGGACGAATCAGCGCCCAAGCCATACCAATCGCTGTTTGTTTGTAGCGCACGAGAATATCTCGCCATGCCAAAAAGTAGAACAGTTCCCGGTAGCGCCATAAATCTTTCCAGTACTGCTGCTCGGCACGTCCAGCTTCAATCACCAACCCTTGTTTGTTAGGGGTGATACCTTGACTTCTCATAATTGGCTTAACCTACAAATATAAAATCTTTTATACCTTGACAACTGTTCGTGCGAGCCTGTCTGCGTGTAAACTCTCCAACCGAAGGATTACCATCGGCAGCGGTTACACCTATTGCTTGCTGCCAAAGTTCCACTGGGGCAAGCAATATGTCAAATGTCCGGTTACCCTGCTTTTTGACGTAATACCACTTTGTTTTTTGACAATGTTCGCACCAAAATGCTTCTAGCCATTCTCCATCAAGAGCAACTGCTGTTTGCGTTGCTACTAAAATCGAGGCATTCAGGCGGTTCACTCCTCGTTGTTGCAGTTGTCCTGGTTTGTCAGCGTATAACTTATACTTTTGACTCACACTGTCGATGTAGCACCCGTGTATTGGACAGTAAATAGCCCTGCGTTTTGAACGTTTCCGATTGTGGTCACACCTTCTCTCCACTTCGGCCTCCCTTATCATTTGATACACAATGGACAAGAAGAAGGTTGTCTTGGAGGGACTGAGATCGAAAAGACCATCGAAGCCCGACTCCTAGTAATTATTAACTATTCAAGTTTTAGCGAACTTTGCTTTCAAACTACCACTTAATACTAGCTTCGGTTATTTGATCGGGAGTAAACACAGTTATTTTATATAGCTTTTTTTCTTTTTTACTAACTAAAATATAAGTATGTTTACTTCTTTTTAAAACACTTTTATTTACCCAGATTTATGTAATGTTTGTCAACACATTTTGTTACAATTTGCTAGAAAAAAAACCAAATTACTATTGAATGAAGGAAGAAGGAAGAAGGAGGTGCGCTCCTATGGGGACTGAGACCCCATTCATAGCGCACGGGCGACCTTGAGAGCGGTCGGGGTATTAACCCCAAGCGCGAGGATAAATGTGCAAACCGATTGAACATTGTAGAGACGTTCCGGTGGAACGTATGAAAGCGCTACAAAGTAGGGCGGCAGAGCCAGGGCAAACGCGCTTTAGTCCTACAGGTGTTTGCCCTATCCGATGAAAGTAATGCGTCCTCTTTCTCTTTTGTCCCCCATTGTTACCGATTTACAGTAGTTTACGAGTGTAAATAGACCACACAGTAGGGGCACGCACAGTAGGGGCACGGCAGTGCCGTGCCCCTACGAAAATATATGGTTCAATTAGCAGTCCAGTAGCTGTAAAAAACCGCAAACAGAAGTTAGGATGAATTTGCGCTTAAATATCGGGCTACACGCCAGAATAGGCAAGGTTTCGTTAAGCAATACCCCGACGTAGTACCTTGAGATATTCCTTCGATATTACTTCTGAGGTAAAATATGTCTGCAAATACTCGCGTCCTTCCTTACCCATACGTTCCCCGAATTGCGGATCGCTATTGAGCAGTCGAATGAATTCAGCTAGACCGTGACTGTCACCGTTCTTAAAGCTAGCACCACATCTAGCATCAGCAATCAGTTTTCTCAGGTAGGAATCCTTAGAACAAATCACTGCTACTGGTCTTCCAGCGGCTAAAGCTGGATAAAGTTTACTAGGAGCAACTAGGCTTTCCATATCGGCATCTACACTTACTAACGACAAATCGCAGGCTGTCAAAGAATAAGGTAGTACTTGTTTGTCTTGATATGGTAGGAAAACTAAGTTGTTCAATCCGAAGCGATCCGCTTCTTGGATTACTTCCTTACGTTTGGCACCACCTCCTATAAATACAAACTGAATTGGTTCATCTTTAAGTTCTTTAGCAGCCTCGATAATTGTCTCCATGTCATGACACCGCCCCATGTTACCGGAATAGAGGACGGTAAATTTATCGACTAAGTTATGTTTCCAAGCAAACCAGTTCTCTTTCTTAGGGATAGGTACAATTGCCTCTGGATTTGCCCAACTGTGAATTACGTGGATTTTATTTTCTATTTCCGGACAAGCAGCAACAATTCGCTCCTTCATGCTTGGGCTGAGAACTATTATTTCTTTGGCTTTGCGCCAAACTCGAATATTCAGATTCTGCCAAATTTTCGCCAGCCAGTGATTTTCGGGAATTACTCCTAAAGCGATCGCAATGTCTGGGTACAAATCGTAGAGCAAGCAAATGTAAGGAAGACCAGTACAAACATGAGCCAAATATCCCAGAAATGGGAGGAATGGCGGCGCGGTAGTTACCAGTAGTACATCACATCGACGACAATGCCTCAGCACATGGAGGGTAGCACGTATCATGAACAGAACCCCATTCATGGCTTTACCCCGCACTCGCTTCGGCCATAATTGTGAGGTACGCGATCGCTTAACTATTACTCCTAAAAATTTTTCGATTGCAGGAGCTTCATTCGTTTGGAACGCATACCCAGGCTGACCTGTAAAGACATCAACATCTACGCCGATAGAGCCTAATTGTCTTACTAGTTCTTCAATAAGTTGCCCTGTAGCAGCAAAGTCTGGAGGAAAAAATTGAGTGATTACTGATAGCTGAATATTTTTATAACGCTCACCTTCTAGTTTTGAACGAGTAAATCGAGGAAGCAATCTTTTTGAACCTCGTCTATCGGATTTCATCACCTTTGTTTTCCTGTTCAAATATTTTTTACAATGCTTTATTTCACAAGGCATGTAATGACAGCCTTGATATTGAGTTACCTTTTAACGCACTAATTACTTCTTAATTGCAACACCCACATTTTTCGGAAAACACCCCCCACCCTTACAAAGAGAGGCAACATACTTTTCACTATGAGGGATGTAATTTTACAGACTGTAAGTTCTGAAATCCAACTAATTTCTTTTTCCGCACAATATCCTCCCTCGCTTTGCAAACGGAGGGTTGGGGTAGATGAATTCCTGCTGGCTAAATAGCTACAGCTAGTTCAGAAAAGCACCTCTTGAATTAATAATGAAACTTGATAAAAGCTGAACTGGTAAATTCTTCTGATAGCGTCAATAAATTGTAGAAAGCACCGACAATTTTTTCGGTAAAGATATTTGTTCTGTAAAAGCTGCAAAAACTTTAATAACAGCCTTGACTAATTCTTAAGTATAAATTTCATACACCTCAGTGTTTAAGTTTAACGTTTTGATACTGCACCATTGGACTATTAATCGAGTATTCAAATCTGAGGCTTCTTATCGGTAAATTATTTCAGAAATATCAAATAGTATTCTGAAACGGTACGAGTTAAAAAAAGCAATACCCTGTCTCTATTCTCAAATTTAGACCTTCTGCCACCTAATGGTTGAGTACATAGATACAAATGAGTAAGTTTATACTAAATTTATAGAATATACGTAAATATAAACTTTTGACGAATAAGTTACAACTGGAAAGATTTAAATTAAATTTATGTTTTATGCTAAAACTAGCTGAAAAAACAAATTTTTATCCAAAAAATTATGGAATTAAATGTTATTTACAGGACAAAAAAGGAAACTAGTTTTAATTTTATTAAAGAATAGTGAATTGAATACAAATAATCTAGTTTAGGTATTCAGAGAACTATATACTCAAGTTAATCGTCCTTAAATACATTAGGATTTAAAGTTTATCTGATATGATAAATTAATCCGGAGGCTCGTTGTTAACCATAGTAGTTATTACCAGTAATGAAGAGACTAATAATCTAATTTATGCTTCTGCCGATTATTTTGCTCAAAGCTTACTTCAATTGTAGTTTTTCTCCGCTCTATTTGTGATTTGAAACGTGTTTGAAACAAACTGTTGAGATAAATCCTGGTTATATCATCACTAAGCATAAATCTAATGATGGAGAATACTTCTAAGCTCTCAATTTCTAAGATGGATGAGAATCTAGCAATCCAATCTCAACCAATTGTAACTCAAGCCTTCGTATTACCTGAAGGGCAAGAGAGCGATTTGAGCTTGCGCGATTACTTCGGTATTTTAAAGCGACGTGGGTTAATTATTGCTGGGGTAACGGCTGCGTTGATGGCTGGTGTTGTTGGGTTGGTAACGAAGCAGAAACTAGAGTATGAAGGTAGTTTCCGCTTATTAGTGGAACCTCCTGTCAATAATGAAAATGCTTTATCAAATCTGACTCCTACTACCGAAAATCAGAAGCCATCTGAACCAGAATTAGATTACGAGACACAAATCCAAATTCTTAAAAGCCCTAAGTTAATAAAAGAGGTTGTTAATCAACTACAGGTTTCTCATCCCGAAATTGATTACAGTACTTTAACTGAATCTCTAACAATAACTCGTTTGGGCGAAACCAAGATTATAGAGACTCGTTACAAAAGTGATAATTCTAAAGAAGTCAAAGATGTACTAGATAAACTAGCTAGTACTTTCCTAAAGTACAGCCGCGAGCAAAGACAAACAAGATTGCGCCAAGGGGCACAATTTGTAGAACAACAACTACAACCGTTACAAAATCGAGTCACTCAGTTACAAAAAGCTCAACAAGTTTTTCGTCAAAAGTACGGTTTTTACGAGCCTGCTACTCAGTCAACGGCAATTAGCGATCGCGTTAAGGCTTTATCTGACCAAAGATTGGCTGTAGACCAAGAGTTGGCAAAAGCTAGGTCTAATTTTGCTAGTCTTGATGGACAACAAGGACAGCTAGCAATTCTCAAAGATGCACCTGCGTACCAGCAACTACTAATTGAGTTACAGCAATTAGATGCTAAGATTGCCGCAGAATCAGCTCGTTTCCAAGAAAATAGTCCAACTATCTTGACACTCAAAGAAAGACGACAAAATACGTTGCCTTTACTACAACAAGAAGCCAA
Source organism: uncultured Calothrix sp. (assembly GCA_964242965.1). GTDB lineage: Bacteria > Cyanobacteriota > Cyanobacteriia > Cyanobacteriales > Nostocaceae > JANNFJ01. The sequence goes on from CAXTCQ010000003.1 coordinate 30,444, forward strand.
GCGGGTTTTGGGTGTAAGATACGCTGATGCCGCAACTCAACTCAAAAGTCTAGAGTCACAAAGTCAAGAACTTACTAAAGCAGAACAGCAACTGCGACAAAGAATTGATGAGTTACCAACCCTAACACGACAATATAACGAATTACAGCGGCAATTACAGACTGCAACTGATAGTTTGAATCGTTTTCAAGCTACCCGCGAAACTCTGCAAATCCAAGGAGCGCAAACTGAACTTCGTTGGGAGTTAATTCAACCACCTGTTACAAGCCCAGTATCAGCGAATACTTCTCGTAATTTAATTTTGGGACTTGTCGCCAGCTCTTTGGTAGGAGTTGGTGCTGGCTTATTGTTAGAAAAATTAGACGAGAGATACCATACTGTTGATTCTGTCAAGGATAAAGTTTTACTACCATTGTTAGGAACTATTCCTAATTATAATGGAGTTAGAAGACTCAGATATCCTCAACAATCGGGAAGATTTGTCGAAGCTTTACGGGTATTGCATACAAATATTCAGTTACTTGGTAACGAACGTTCAATTCGTTCTTTAGTGGTTAGTTCATCTATCGCTGGAGAAGGAAAATCAACAATCGCTTACCATTTAGCTCAAGTTGCTACGTCTATGGGTTTGCGCGTGCTACTCGTAGATGCAGATTTGCGGCATCCGACAGTTCACTCTCTATGCAAAATAAATAACGAACGCGGACTAACCGATCTCCTCAACGCACAAATATCTACTCAAGACGCAATTGTGCAACTACCCGGTGAAAGTAAACTATCTGCGATCGCGGCTGGTTCCCCAGTTGCTGACTCCACTAACTTACTGTCATCGAGAGCAATGAAACGCTTGATGGAAGAGTTACATAAATCTTTCGATTTAGTAATCTATGATACTCCTCAAATTGACGGACTAGCTGATACTAGCTTACTTGCACCCCTGACCGATGGTGTTTTGTTAGTGACGAGAATCCACAAAACCGAGCGGTCGTCTTTGATGAAGACTTTAGATAGTTTGAGGATTGGACGGATAAATGTTTTGGGTTTGGTTGTTAACGGAAACTAGCTATAGATATTTTTCTCTCAGTGGAGACATAAAAGAGCGCTCTTCGACCCCAACTTTAAAGGCTTTGTCTGAACTGAATTTACAAAGAAGGTAAAGGCTTTCAACTCTCAAAACCCAGCAGCATGGAAATCTTTGCCTGCATACAACAGGGGTATCTGACGCATCGCGGCGATCGCTGCCGCAAAACAGTCACCGTAGTTTAGTTGTGCTGGATGTCCGCCACCCTTGCCATAATGCTTGTATAGTTCCAGCCCCTTTAATGCCAAAACCCGATCGACCGGGACATAATCCAAGTCTAAATTTGTTAACAGCACCTCAACTTCTTCCAGCACCCCTTTACGCAATGCTACAATCAGTAGCTCTTGCAACGTACCGCAGGACATTAACAATTCAGGTGCAGCGATCGCGGCATGGTAAAGTGTTTCCCAACCTGGTTCCTTTAATGCGATCGCTATGACCGCCGAAGTATCTACAATCACGCTGGTAGTCCATCCGAGTCATAGAGTGAATTTGGCTCAAAGTCATTGGCTTTTTGTTGAGCGGTGGACTGAATTGTAGACAAATGTTCCGCTAGTTGGGTCTGCCGCCGCACTCGCCGCAGTTCCCGATACTCGCGCTCCAAAGCTGCCTTAACAATCTCAGTTGGTCCCTGACCAGTCAGTTCGCGCAGTTGCTCGATTAAACGATCGACTTCAGCATTTTTGATATTAATAGCCATGACTTCTATATCTAATGTCTATACTTTAATTGTAGACTTTCACTCTAATTCTTGGTAACAGTCGCGATCGCCCTATCAAACAAAACGACCGCCCCACGAATTATTGTAGGGGCGCGGTTCCCGCGCCCTGTCTTATGTCCCACGCCCTGTCTTGTGCCCTAACATGTGTCGTCCCAATCGTAAAAATAAAACAACTCAAATATTCCTAAACATAATGCCTACTATCTGCCCCTCGTTCACCTGGATAGATTTTAAGCATCCTTTTAACAATTGTTTTTTATCATCCGCGTCAATCTCCTGCCAATAGAGAGGATTAGAAAATGCTGCAACAATATTCTCTCTCCTGACTAAATAACTTTGATGCTTATTTTTAATATCTGCAAGAATACTATTTATCTGTTGGTTGATTGAGTCAATTGCCTGCGCGATCGCCGGATTATTTCCAGGAATCAGCATTAGTTGTCGATATTGCTGCCTTAAAACTGTAACTTCTTGCGGTTCGTCAATCTCATCATAGCTGTCGGGTTCATCTTCCAATGCTGCCAAAGCCTCTGCTTTCTGGCACAGTAAGGGTATCAATTGTTTCTCAACTTTAATATCTGAAATCATCGCCTTGTTTTGACATAGACGATTTTTGTTGTAGGTGTTGCATTGGTAATAACTAACTAACCTGTTTGCTTTCTGGCGATGCTGGGAAGTTTGGATAAACAATGCTCCTCTACACTGGGCACAATGCAACAAACCAGTGTAAATATTGTTCACCGCAGCTGGAACGCTAGCCCATGAATTATTTCTATTCTCACGGGCAATGGTTAATATTTCCTCTCGCTCCTGCAAAGTTATTAAACACTGTTCGGGGTGAGTATCCCAAACAATTTTATCTTCTTGATATACGGGCGAATATTTATTTCGCAACCTTTGGTCGTAGGGGGTTCCACCAGCCAATACTGGGTTTCTTAACCACAATTGCAACCCCTTAGCTGTCCATCCCAAGCCAGGGTTTTTAGTTTGTGGCTTGGTCAAAGTACTGCTTATTTCGTCGCCAATGTCAATGATATTGCTGTTTTCCTTGTCCTTGAGAGTACGGGTATTTCGGCATACCCCAAAAAAGTCATTAAGCTGCAAGGCTGTTTGACGGTACGACCTGACTTGAAGGTAAATATCAACGATCAACCTTGCCACTTGCTTTTTTGTATATTCTTTTCGATCGTCCAGCGTGCAAACAACGGGTGTACGATCTAACTCGTAGCGATCGCCATCCCTCACGTACCCAAAGGGTGTTATGTAGTGCGGTTTTTTGTTTTTTCTCCGCACCTCCAAATCCTTACCCACTCGCAAAGATAGCATTTCGGTTTCAAATTCGGCAGCAATCACCCTGATATTAGTTGCCAATTTTCCCCCTAACGACTCCATGTCGAGGGCATCGTCGAGGGCTTCCATCTTGATTTTATGTTGTTTCAACACCTCAAACAATTGGCTAAACAGGACAATATTCGAGGTCAATCGGTCAACCCTCGTAAATATTATTTTTTGGATGCTTCCAACCGGACGCGATTTTATATATTTAATCAACTGCAAAAGCCCATCGCGCTTGTTGTTGCTGCGTTGGGCTATGTCGTAAAATATTCGTGCCGCACCTGCATCGCGCAATCTACGAATTTGCTTTGTGAGCGCGTTTCCTTCCATCTCTTGCTTATCGCTCGATTCTCTAGCATATCCAATAACCTCATAACTCATAACTTACGCACCTTTATTAAGATGAAGAAAATTAAATCGGATAGCGAGCATCGCATTCCAGATGAATTCCACCGAGGCTTTTGATGGCAACAATTTCTCCTTTTTGCAACAGAGTACAAACTGCATCAACATCATCTAGCATTGAGAACATGGTAACTGTAAAAGGTCTGCCGTCGGCACGTTCTAACCATGCCTTCGGTCCACAGATATGACAAGCTATAGGTTGGGCATGAAAGCGACGATTGGTAACGTCGCTGTATTCTTGGCTGCATTCAGGACACATGGCGAAATTTGCCATGCTAGTGCGGTCGCGGTCGTAAGGTATAGCGCGAATAATACTTAAGCGCGGTCCGCAATGCGTACAGTTGGTGAAGGGATAACGAAACCAGCGACTAAAGGGGTCGAAAATTTCGGTTTGACATTGCGGACAGGTGGCAGCATCGGGGGGAATTTCTGTTTTAATTGCATTATTAACGCTGCGAGCGATCGCAAAGTCATTAAAGTCTAATTCACCTGTATAGCGAGTTCGCGTTACTTGATTAATTATTGCTAATGGTGGGCATTCTTGTTGTAATTGGTGAACAAATTGTGTTAAAGATTTTTCACTTCCTAATGCCCGAATCAATACACCCTCTCCGTCGTTAAAAACTTCTCCACGTAAACCAAGTGCTTTAGCAATACGATAAACTGTTGGGCGAAATCCAACTCCTTGTACTATACCGCTAATCCGAATTTCTTCAGCTATCATTTATTTTTTGAAGATGACAATGTGAATTAAGTAAGTAATTTATCAAGGTAGAGGAAGGAAACAGAAGGAAGGAAACAGAAGATATCCACGTTTAAAAACGTCAGATTAAAACAAGGACCTTTTACACCAAACTTAATACTGCTTCGCGCTTTGCTGCAAGTTCCTGCTCGGTATAATATAGCAATCCTAAATGATTCGTGAAAAACTGGCTGAAAAATTTACCACAGAGACATAGAGTACACAGAGTAAGAGGGAATAGAAGTTTTTACAAATAATTTAGGAATGCTATAATTATTTATTTTTACGCTCGTTTTAAACAACGCGCATTTCTTATTTATACTTTTGTCTTCTAACTTCTTTCTCCCGTCTTCTTCCTTCTTCAATGCATTTTCCAGAGCAAGATTCGATTATTTCCGGAATCAGAAATTATTGCAGTATTACCATAAATTTTAATTCCATAACACCAATCTACACTATCACGTTTGGGTAATTTAAAGTCGCGGTTTTCTCCTTTACTATAAAAGTCATATTGTCCAGCTAGTACATCAGCATCTTTACCTATTAATGATTGAAGAATATCTGGTTTTCTCCATCCTAATAAACGCGAGTTTGCAGTGTCGGCTACTATTAACCAATCATCAATAGTATCAATACCATAAGGCATACTTAAACTACTAGGATTGGGAAAGTAAACTCCCTGATTTAATTCAACTAAATTAAAGTTTTTTTGTCCCAAAACAGCAACACATGGTAGATTATTTTCTGTAGGCATTCCCTCCCAAATCATGACACGATTATTTCCAGCATCGGTGATAACTAAATTTTCTTTCCAAAAGGTGATATCGTGACACCATCGCATACTCGAAGCTGAGGGACTATCACCACCATTCTCATTACGAGAAATCATGTCGGGTTGTCCCAAAACTAAATCGGCAGGTTGACCATTTTCGCTTGGCAATTCATTCCAAATTAATACTCGCCGATTCCCTGTATCGGCGACAAATAATTTTCCTTGGTGATAAAATATTCCATAACACCAGTTAAGACTTGTAGCTGTAGGTGTTTGTTGCCCTCGATTAGCTTGGCAATCGTTAAAATTCGCTTGACCTAATACTAAATCTGCTGGAACATTATTATCTTCTGGAACTTTTTTCCAAATTAAAACACGGTGATTCCATGCATCGGCAACAGCTAATCCTTCACCACAACCACAAATACCTGTTGGGACGTTTAATGTTGTTCGACTTGGTGTACTTTTAGCATTTTGTCCTTCCTGAAAAAAGTCAGGTTGCCCAATTACCCAATCCGCAGGTTGACTATCTTGTGTTGGTATACTTTTCCATCCTAGTAATCGATGGTGTCCCGTATCTGCTACCCATAAACCGGACGATACTAAACAAGCAGCACGAGGACCAAACATTTCAATCGCGCTGGGTATAACAGGTGTTGAAATTTCGGCTTGAATTTTTTTACCTAAAATTACTTCCGCACCTGTAATTGAAAATGGGGAAATAGGGTTATTTTCTTGATTTTGTTTTTTTGATTGCCCAAAATTAACTTTAATTGGAGTTGTCATTGATTGTGGCACATACAAATTTTGGCGAAACTGATTCCCAGGTTTTTGGACGTAAGTTAGACATCCGTTTACGAAATCCAATATGCTATCTTAGACCTGTCAAGGTCGAACTAAAATATACTTCTTCTTTGTGTCCTTTGTGGTTCTAAAAAATCTTTATGATGAACCACAAAATAACCCATTGAGACATGATGGATGGTGCGTTACGCTGTCGAAGGAGCGCACCCTACGTATATTTCTATATACACCTTCAAATTTATAATTACTCACTTTACTGCAATAACTTTAGTAATCTCCGGACAATATTCCTTGATTGTAGTTTCAATCGCTGCTGATAATGTCAATTTTGAAGTTGGACAATTATTACAATTACCTAATAACTTAATTTCAACAGTATTTGGTATTTTTACGGTCACTAGTTCGACATCACCATTGTGACTTTGTAAACTTGGGCGAACAGCTTCAATTGCGGCTTTAATTCTTTCTACTAATGGTCGAGTAGGTGGTTTTACTAGTTCATGGTACAGCAATACACCATATACTATTTCGTCTTGAACAGCATTTTGTAAAGCAGGCATTGATTCCTGCTTTACACTTTTGACAATTCGAGTTAAAGCGACTTTATGTAATGCCTCAATTGCCCGTTTTAAACCGACGGCAACACCACGCTGACTTTCATCCCATTCAGCTATAATTGCTTCAAATCTACTAATTTCTTGAACTAATTCTTCTAAACTTTCATCTGGTTTGATAAGTACTGTCATCTGTCATGTGCTTGTTGTCATTAGTAAGGGTTTAGGGCATTTTACATCATGAGCGAATTGGTTGGTTATTTCATTTTAAAGTCATGAAATAAATATGGCATTACCATACCTGTTAGTAAACTCGATACAACTACTGTAATTCCTAATGGTGTTTGCATTTGTGCCAGCGATAAAAATAGCGTTAGACCAACGGCAGTACCAAAAAAAATTAGTTTGATAAATTGAACGGGGTCGCGTAAAAGCTTTCCCTTCATAAATAGCCTTGTCGCAAACCATGCTATTTCTAGCATTTATTTCTCCTTATGTATGTGTAAGTATGTTAAGAATAGCGAGTCCTAATAGCATTGTTGGAATTACACCTGCGGGACCAAAAAATCCGCCTAAAATAGCAGATAGTTCGTAACCTAAATCTTTTCTAGCTAATATTAAACCACCAATAGCACCACCTGCCATCGATACTATTGTAGCTACGATTAGCCAAACGATTCCTGTCGCAAAGTTTATATCACCTGCTACTAAACTCGTTATTAATTTGTTAATAAGTGGGTCGTTGATAATTTCGTCCATTGTTGTTTTCCTTGATAATAAGAGTTAGTAACGAGAAATGAGTGATGAGACAATTTAAATTTTATATTAAGATAATTATTTATACTCTCTTGTAACCTCTAATAATTTCGATCGTTAATTTTGACAAGTCGTGGAGGTCAGAATCCATTACAACTTTTGGCACTGACCACTAATCTTTGACTCCTAGTTCTATAAGTGCCTGAGTAACTATTTCTACTTGTTCAATCTGTTCATATTCAGAAAATATTTCTAATGCTTGTTGATAATAATTACTCGCTTTACTTAAGTTTTCTGAGTTTCCTAATTCTGGGTATTCTAAGTTATCAGGAAGATTTGATAAAACGTTGGCTTTGTTAGCAATAGTGTTAGCATATTCGAGGGGAGTATCGTGGCTATTGCGTACTTTTAACGCTTCGTCGTAAGATGCGATCGCACGCTGGTTATTTTCAATCCGGTGCTGACTTGGTAAATATTGTAGTGCATTACCCAAGTTATTTTGTAGCATTGCATATTCTCTCGGATGGTCTATCAAGTTAATATGCTCAAGTGCATTTTCAAACGACTGTACCGCTAAGGCGTGACGTAAAGACTCTTTATCCGGTGATAGCGGCATCGATAGGTATGCGATCGCAATATTATTATGCAATATTGCGTATTCTTGAGGAAATTTATCCCAAGTAAACACCTGCAATGCTTCTTGATATGCTTTTATACTATCTGTCATCCGTGCGAGATTGAAATTGGCTAGCGACTGTAACACTAACCCTAAGTTCATTTGCACTTCTGCGACTTCCTCTGGTGTAGCTAAAGAAAGTAAAATCGGTAAAGCTTCCTCATAACCAGCTTTCGCTTGTAAGAGTAAATCTGTTCCCGAGTTAGGAATAACTTGCAACGTACTAGCCATCCCAACCTTTGCCCTTGCTTTCCACAAAGGATAGTCGTCACCACACAATTCATATGCTTGGTAATAAAGCGACACAGCATTTCGCAAATATGAAGTCGTTTTCGGCTGTTTCTGAAAACTCTTTGCCAATTCAATTAACATCTGAATCTTTTCTTCTGTCGTTCCAGACTCGGATGCTACTGCTTCCATTGCCGCTTTCACTGCTGCATCTGTAATACTAGGGAACATAACTACTGTTATCTCACAATGGGAACGATTGAGTTTTTTTACCACTTACACAATTTGTTAATGCAAGTGTTATGAGTCTAATCAGTTAACGATTTATCTTCACACCACAGATTAATTGCTTCTGAATCGCAGGTCACAAGTTCAGCATATCAAACTTACAATTTAAGACAATACGTAAGTCAACTCAAATAACGAGGATATTAGACATGTGCGATTAGCAATTGATGATTAATTTTAAACTGTTAACTGCTAACATTTAATCGGTTCAATTTGCTTTTTGAACTTAATATAGTAGACGAGCAGGATGCTTGCACTACAAAGCTTTAGGGATGCTTACGATTTACTTATTGCATTACAACCTAATTTAAAAAACCTTGTTTTGATAGTATCGTTCAAACAGGATTTTAATTGAATTGGCTTTTGAAGTCAACTCAATAGCCTTGAAAATTAAATAATTAATCTACTTTTAATATAGAACAATCAATTTATAAATTTCTAGAGGTAAATTAGAAATATTTTAGATGGAGTCAGTACGAATATGTTTTCATAATCACTATATTTTCTGCGAGAGTTAAATAACAAGCTTGCAATCACTAGCTTTACCTAAATTTTATACAGTTATTACTTGAACCCTATAGCACATAAAATATTTTGTATATCTCAACACAGTAGTTGTCTAGTTAGCAAAATCATCATTGGTGTAAGTTTTTTAGAGTGGTTCCAGTTTAGATTTTTTTTAAATAATTTTCGAGAATGAATCTTATCTAATTCTTTTTAATTAACTGTTATCGCATAACATTTATAAAAATAGGACTTATGCACATTAAGCGTTCTAGTCCTTGGAGATCCCCCCAACCCCCCGAAGATGGGGGGCTTTGCGTAAGTCCTGAAAAAATTGAATTAATTTTTTAAAAACATTATGTATTAAAAGATTTAATTAGATACAATATAATTAACGTAAACCTGATATGAAACAATAAATAGTCAAAATAGGTAAGCATTTTTTCGCTTAGTAAAACTGTCAATATAGCGGCGATACTCTACACTGAAAAGAAGAAATGCCAAAATTGAAGTATGAAACATACTTCATAAATATAATCGTTCCATTACCTAAACCAAATAGGGCAAACAATCCAAAAAAGATAGATGACTAATTTACTGTGGCTGCAAGGTGGTGCCTGTAGTGGCAACACCATGTCGGTTGTATAGTCACAATAGAACAAACTGAGATGCCTTTCCTCGCTAAGTTCCAGGCTACCAAGAATACGGCATATTTAAAATACCCGCACTATTACCAGTCAGTTGGGCGTGCGCGAGGAACAAATATAGGACTTACGCACACCAACGTAAATACGTCTTTTCAGGCTTTTCGCATGAATGAACAAGAGCGATCGCCTAGCCTAGTGGGGAACAGAAAAATCAAGCTCGAAGCGTGGAAAAGCATACCCCGCTTATACTTCGCTGCGGCGATTCCTGCTATGGCATCTTAATGGGGCTGAGACATGGTTTAAGTTTATTTCCGAATTTTCATCACGTCACACGTCCCTGATGATAGTTTCCGTAACAGTCTCAGTAGCTAGCACACCCTTTTAAAGCTTTCTTTATCATTTTTATCAAGCTGATAAAAATCATATTACATAGAAAATATTTATTTAATTAAAGACTAAAACGCTAATTTGATTGGTTTTTGAGGTTTATATCCCAGATATACTTATTAATTTCGTATAAATTAACTCTCTATATATATTGTTGGTAAACTTGATTTTTAAGTTTTGGTAAAAAAATTGTGAAATAGCTTCAAATTACTATTTCAGAAGAATTACGCTTATTTTTTTTGCGAGAGACAGTGAAGATAGATGCATCTAGGAATCAGATTTTCTTTCCGAAACTACTTGCCTAGTGCAGGCTGGCAAGGGACTTTTAACAGGGAGCAACTAAAAAACAAATAAATGTTTAATCGTGAGATTTTTAAAACTATTGTCGAACCAACTAATATAAATCCCCAGGGGAAAACTTATGGCAGATAACAACCTCTCAATCTTCAACTCAACATTACCAACTACAGCAACGGAAATCATCACTGATTACGACACATCAACAACTACAACATCTCTTTTACCCAGTTACATAAATGTCACCATCACTAATGGCGGACAACTGAATGGAGTCTACGACGCTTGGTGTGTTAATAGTACCGTTGCAATAAATAGAGGTACTTATAATGAAGCTAGTGTATATTCCAGCTACGGCAGCATACCCGCTGGTATCCTTTATGCAGGTTCACAGACAACTAATTCGCCTGCTGAACAATACCTGAATCAACTTAAGCAAATCAACTGGTTGATAAATAACGTCACAGAAGCAAGCAACCTAGTCAACGACAAATACCGCTACGATAATGTTGACTACACTTGGGGTGACGTACAGCTAGCTATCTGGAAACTGCTGGGAGAAGCACCTGTATTAAATAACGTAGACTACGACTCATTGGAAGTTTATAGTCAGCAGAAAGCAGATGCGTTAGTGAGTTTTGCTGTAACTAATGGCACTAACTTTGTACCAGTAGCAGGGCAAGATTTTGGAGTAATTGTTAAAGGTGCCAACCTGCAACCGATCTTGATGGAAGTCAAGACAGCAGGTATTGGAGATTTCGTTTGGCATGACTTAAATGCCAATGGGGTTCAAGAGGCTAACGAAGAAGGAATAGATGGTGCAACAGTTACGTTACTTGATGACAAGGGCAATGTTGTTGGCAGCACTATTACTGGAGACAACCTTTATACAACACAAGTTGAGAAGGGCTGGTATCAGTTTGGACCGCTGCTGCCCAGTAGCTATCAGGTGAGATTTAGCTTACCAGCAGGTTTTAATACAGTCAGTCCTTATCTGCAAGGTAACACATCTTTAGATTCCAATGCTGACCGCAATAATTTGACCTCCGCACCTATTACCTTAATTGCTGGAGAGGTTAACAGAACTATTGATGCAGGGTTCTACAAAACAGCATCCTTGGGAGACTTTGTATTCAATGATGGTAACAACAACGGCATTCAAGATGCAGCAGAAGCAGGAGTTGCAGGGGTAAAAGTAGAATTAATCAGCCCCGTTGATGGTAGTGTCATCGGTACAACCACCACAGATGCAAATGGTGGTTATAGCTTTAGCGGCTTAACCCCCGGAGATTATCAAGTTAAATTTACATCGCCAACAGGTTACAGTTTCAGCACAGCCAATATCGGAGACGACAGCAAAGATAGCGATGCCAATACTACAACAGGTTTAACCCAAACAGTCACCCTCACATCAGGAG